>JAAZDX010000186.1 GCA_012512605.1 Bacillota bacterium | reverse complement strand
GGATTTACGAAGACCCCCAAGACGAATCTTCCCTCTTATCGATGATCAACATTGAAAAGGCCCGGACGACGATCCGCCGCGGGCAGATTGAAGGTGGCATGGTCCCGAAAGTGGAGGCTTGTATCCACGCTTTACAACATGGCGTAAGCAGAACCCACATCATTGACGGCCGTCGTTACCATTCACTCCTTTTGGAGGTCTTAACCGACCAGGGGATTGGTACAATGGTGGTATAGGAGGAACTGAAGAGAGGAGGCGGAGGACAAATGGAGATGTCCCCATGGGTCGAGAGAGCCAACAAGGTACTGATGAAGAACGTTGGACGCTTACCGGTGGTTTTTTCCCGGAGTGCCGGCGCCAAATTATATGATGTTAACGGCAAGGAATACCTGGATTTCCTCAGCGGCATCGCCGTGCATGCCGTAGGCCATTCCCACCCGGTTGTGGTGGCCGCCTTAAATAAGCAGGCGGAAAAGATCATTCACGTCTCCAATTTTTTCTGTCTGGAAGAACAGATCCTTTTAGCGGAGAAACTGGCCGCCCTTTCTGGCCTGGAGCGGGTGTTTTTCGCCAACAGCGGGGCCGAAGCAAACGAAGCCGCCATCAAATTGGCCCGCAAATACGGCAAAACCCGGATGGGCGGGAAATACGAGATCATCACGGCTTACCATTCTTTCCACGGACGCACCATGGGGGCTTTGGCTGCCACCGGACAGCCCAAATACCAAGAAGCCTTCCATCCGTTACCCGGGGGTTTCCGTTACGCCCACTTCAATGACCTGGCCTCCTGGGAGGCGGCGATCACCCCGCAAACCTGTGCGGTTCTCCTCGAATTGGTGCAGGGGGAAGGTGGAGTTGTCCCGGTGGAACCGGCTTTCTTCCACGGGCTCGCCGCCCTTTGCGAGCGGTACGGACTACTGCTCATGATCGATGAGGTCCAGACCGGACTGGGGCGGACCGGAAAGTTTTTCGCCTGGGAGCATTTGGGGGTCAAGCCGGATATCATGACCTTGGCCAAAGCACTGGGCGGGGGCGTTCCCATCGGCGCGCTGCTCGCCAAAGAAGATGTGGCCGCCGCCTTTGAACCGGGCGACCATAGTTCCCCCGTGGGCGGGGGCGGGCTGGCTTTTGCCGCCGCTTTAGCTATCCTCAAAATCATGGAAGACGAAAAATTACCGGAGCGCGCCGCCCGTCTTGGAGCGGAGTTAAAGGCCGAATTCCGGTCCTGGCAGCAGGAACTCCCGATCATCCAAGAAGTCCGGGGCTGGGGACTCCTCCTCGCCCTTGAACTGGCCATCCCCGCCCAACCGGTGATGCGTGCCTGTCTTGAACAGGGGTTAATAATCAACGCGGTATCGCCAACCGCCCTGCGGTTGGTCCCCCCGTTGAATATTGACGAAGATGATCTAACCCGGGGGTTGGCCATTTTGAAACGGGTTTTAGCGGCAAACATAAAATAGCAAAGTGTTCGGTTCGCACCCACCCCTACTTCTTTAAAGTAGGGGTTTTTTACGCATCTTTGCCATCGCTTGCAATAAATGTTGAACGTTGGGGCTGAACTTCACGAATATTCCGACAATAGATTTGGCGAAATTATCCTTTTCCATCCAGTATTTTGAAACACCAGCTCCAAGTCGGGAAATATTGTAGTTAATAATTTGTGATATTTTGTCGATATGTTAGATATAGAATTGTATTCCGTAAGGATCATTTAACGTAAATAAGGAGGCACCAGACTTTGTCCAAGAAAAGAACCAGTTCATTATTTTTCAAGATAATGCTGGTGTTGAACGCTCTCATCATCATTCCGGCATTAATCATTTGTATCATCGTCCATCATCAGTTCTCGCAAACAATTACCGATGAAATTCGGGAAAAATTGCAACGCATTAGTGAGGAAAAACAGTCCAAGTTTAGTTTACAACTAACCAACCTGCAAAACTTAGCTTATAATATGGCCCGGGACAATTATGCACTGGATTGCTTTACCGAACTAAGAGCGACAAATTCCATTGCCCCCGAGAAGCTGCGCCGCATCAGCGCAAACCTGGAAAAGATCTACCAACAGGGACAAGGGATCTACGAAAACATCGGTTACTACTTTGATGGAAGGGTTATTGTCGACGGGATCGGCGGACAATCAAGCCAAGAGATCAATTCGGACAATAGGAACATCCTCAATTTGATTCGACTATCCCCGACCACCAACCGTCCTGTCTTAGTAAACCAAATCAGTTATTACGAAGATGCATCCGTGTCCAATACCTTTTTCATGGCGATTGAATTAAACAACGTAACCAATGCGATCATCAAGAACGGCCAAAACGAAACAATGAAAACTTTCATCGCGGACGACACCGGCCTAATCATCGCCGCCGATCAACAAGAATACATCATGGCCTTTAACTTCAAAGACAACGACGAGACGGCCCGGTTCTTTGCCAATATGGAAAAAAACCAGTCAGGAGTAGATTTTATTACATGGGGAGGCGAAAGATACCTGGCCGCTTTTAGCCAAGACCCGGTCCATCGCTTTTATACTGTAACCTACATCCCCGTCTCCGAATACACCATAAAAGTCTCCACATTATTGAATACAATTTACACCCTAGTCTTCATCTGTCTTATCTTTAGCTTGTTCTTATCCTACCTATTGACCAAGAAAACAATTATCGATTCCTTGCATGTACTGACCAAGGGAATTCAGTATATGAGTAAGGGCGATTTTTCCAACGCCATCCGGATCAAGAGCACCGATGAGATTGGTCAGATGGGGGCCGACCTTAATGCCATGAGCGAACAGCTTTCAAAGATGATCGGCCTATCCATGGAAACGGCCGAGCAGGTCTGGACCGGCATGGAGGAGATCGCCAAAGGAAACCAAAACCTTTCGTCCCGATCGCAAGAACAAGCCGCGACCCTACAACAGCTCTCAGCCACCATTGAAGAGATCACCACCGCGATTCATCAAACGGCAGCCAACTCGGAACAAGCCAGCCAGCTGTCCACCTCTACCCTGGAAGTGGTGAAAGAGGGAGAAGAATCGATCGATGAAACAATCGAGGCCATGCGCCAGATCAACGAAAGCAGTAAAATGATCGGCGACATCATCAAAGTGGTTAGCGACATTGCTTTCCAAACGAACCTGTTGGCCCTAAACGCCGCGGTTGAGGCAGCCCGCGCCGGAGAACAGGGACGGGGTTTTGCTGTAGTCGCAGCAGAAGTACGCAATCTCGCCAGCCGTACCGCAGAATCGTCTAAAGAGATTGAAATGCTGATTAACGAAAGTGTGAACCGGGTAAACCGCGGCAATGAGGCTGTTCAAAAATCCAGTGCAATTTTGCAAAAAATCGTCCAGAATACAAAGCGCACTTCCGATGTGATCATGGAGATTGCCGCCGAAATGAGTGAACAGTCCACCTCTGCGCAGCAGATTGAATTCGCAATCGAACAATTAAACCAAGTTACCCAGCAAAATGCCGCCCTGGCGGAAGAGATCACCGCAGCCAGTGGCGACTTGAGCACACAAGCAACCGAGCTTTCCCGAATGTTGCAGGCCTTTAAAATTAGAGAAAACGAATAAACTATTTCACGCTTTTAACATGAAGAGAAATTTTCTTTTCCTGCACCACCAATCACCCACCATATTTTTGTGATGATATAATAAGCAAACACCGGGATATTGGTGCCGTATCCTAACTCTCAAAACAGTAAAGCCCTGATTGTTTTGGCAATCGGGGCTTTTCGGGTCTTGCTTCAATACCTGTTCTACTTCTTACAGGGAAAGGACCCAATCTTTCCTTTTTACCTTTTCTTTAATGCCAAATACCTGTTTTTAAGGGTTTAAATCCTCATAGGGGTAATCTAATAACAACAAATCCTTTCTGTTGTTTTTACGTCTAAGTCTTTAAGGTAGTTGTCGTTCTTCAATTTAGTAAATATACCCTCTGCGTATGGTTTTAGATGCTGAACCGAACAAAATATCGTTCTTCCCTCTTAGATATTAACGGTACACACTTGGCCGGCCCAATTGTAAATATCCTGAAATAAATTGCCGTGAATTTTCTTGAGATGGTCAAAATCAAAATTGCCACGTATCGGCCATAAATAAAGCTCAGAAAGTCAAGTAGAAACGACGTTGCGCTACCAACAACAAAAGTTCCATTTCACCACGAATACCAAATTTATTAATGAGAACGTTGGTATTAGGATAACAATAAGGATCTTTAAAATCAGGCATGATCACTCTTCCTTCCTAAAGACCGGCCTAATTCAAGATACTTATTCCTGTGCTCCTCAAGGGTCCTCTTGCCACAAACAATCTCCTCAAATTC
>JAAZDX010000185.1 GCA_012512605.1 Bacillota bacterium | reverse complement strand
GGGAAGTATGAAAAACACTTATGGCACCGGTTGTTTTCTCTTGATGAATACCGGTGAAAAGTGTTATTCCCCGGAATACGGCCTTTTATCTAGCATCGGTTGGGTGATTGGCGACCAGACCACATACGTGCTTGAGGGGAGCGTTTTTGTCGGTGGTGCCGTTGTAAAATGGTTGCGTGACCTATTAGGATTGATCAAGGAAGCCAGTGAGACCGAGATTTTAGCGCAGCGGGTTAACGATGCCAATGGTGTTTACTTTGTTCCTGCTTTTAGCGGTTTAGGGTCACCCCATTGGGACCCCTACGCCCGGGGAACGCTGGTCGGGATAACCGGCGGCACCAAGAAAGAGCATATTGTCCGGGCTGCGCTGGAGGGCATTGCTTATCAGGTCAAAGAGGTTGTTGATTGTATGATCAAGGTCGTCGGCCACCAGCCGGAGTATTTACGGGTGGACGGCGGTGCGGCGGCCAACAATTTTCTCCTCCAGTTCCAGTCGGATCTTTGCGGTCTCCCAATCCAACGGAATTGCTCATTGGAGCTAACTGGTCTGGGTGCGGCCTTCGGTGCCGGAATGGGCTGTGGCTTGTGGAGCAGTGCCAATGAAATAAAGGATCTGGTTCGAATCGAACGCCGCTTTACACCGGAAATCGCCGAAAGCCAGCGGGAAAAACTAATGGCGGGCTGGTCAAAGGCGGTAGAGCGGGCAAAAGGATGGTCCTAAGCTATTTGTGTTGTGACCGCGAAAAAGGATCTTTAGACAATATATCTTATTAACTTGAATCAGGTTATCAATGTGCTTAAATAAAAGGACAACGTAAAATGCCCGCTGGAATTTGGCGATGGTCGTTCTTGAATTTATATGGTATAATGTTTTAGCTAAAACATTGCGCCCGTAGCTCAGCTGGATAGAGTGGCAGACTTCGAATCTGTAGGTCGGGGGTTCGAATCCCTCCGGGCGCGCCATTTAGATTGTGGAGAAAGCCCCTACGAATAGGGGCTATTTTTTGTTGTTCAGAATGAATAATAGACAATGGTTCCGGCTTGGGGAAAACTTAAGTAAAGAAAGGGTGGAGGTTCCCAAAGGGTTCAGCGTTTAAGCAAGTCTAGGCCTGATTTAACCGGAATATAATACCAAATCAACAAAAAGGCGACAAATTGTTGGCCTGTTATTAATTTACATAACGATGGTAAGGTTTGCATAATATGTATACAGAATACGTTATGTGTCATGTAATAAATGTAATAATTCAAAGCCATTGTTTTACCGCACTTGATTTAAGAAAATCACCCGCGGTCAGCCCATTTACGGGTCTTGGTCGGGTTGGTTGCAAGGAATGGGGAAAAAGGGGAAAAGGAGCTGAGCATATGCCAAGCGATCAAGCGGTTAAAATTGTTGATAACAGGTTGGTCTTGAATGTGGAACCAAAAAGGAAATTTCCCGTCCTGAGGTCCGACAATAGTATTACGCTTTATGTGAATGGCCAACGGAAAAGGGAGCCGATTATTATCTCCAACGCCGAAGAGATAAAATTCGAGATTGCCGAGGAGAAACAGGCGGAATTATTTGACCTGGAAGTAACCCAAGATAAACTTGGCGTATATCTGACCGTTAACCAGTTGAAAAAAAGGCGCTTACGCCCAGTTATTATCAAGGATCCGGGCAAAATCGGGGATTTTCTCATAACTACGAAAGAGGAGACAACACCCAGTCATCATCCAGTAGAACTGGAAGATGTCTACCGTAAACTTGGGGAGGTAGGGATCCAATACGGCCTGAACGAAGCGGCGATTGAGCAAGCAATTGACAATCCGGGGGAAAAAGTACTGATTGCGGAAGGATTAGCCCCCGTCGACAGTGTTGACTCAGTTGGAGGCTGATGTCCAGTTGTCTGAGCTGCTTTCGGTCCTTAACGAGTTAAAGATCTTTTTAGACGGAACCAAACATCAGATCGACCGGAAACAGCTCGGCGTCTTAACGCGAAAAATTGGCCGGCTCAGCAATTTCTACAGTAAAATTGATAATCCGGAAGCCTCGATCTACGCCAACTATATTCAAAACAGTTTTATTGAAGCGACCGGTGACATTATTGTTCAAGGGAAGGGCGCATACAACTCCATCCTGGAAGCCGGCGGCAACGTGAAAATTACTGGGCTCCCCGGTGTCTTTCGGGGTGGGGATCAAGGCCAGTAAAGGGGTTGTCGCACGCGAACTGGGTAGCATCGGCGGCAGCCGTGTTGATGTGCAGGTGGATGCCGACGGGAAAATCTCCGCCGAAAAAGTATACGATAATGTCTTTATCAATATCGGTGGGCGTTTGCTTAAGTTAAACAAAGAGATGCGCAACATTAACGCTCGTTTGGATCAAAATGGACAGATTATTTTATTCTAGCCTAAAGGGGCCCGTTTTGCTGGGTCATACGAGCGCTAAATAGATTAATGTTGTCGATAATAACAGCGAAAAAGAGGTCTAATGGCGGCTATGGGAAGCCGCCTTCTTTTTGCGGTTTTACAGTGGGAAAGGGTATTTAGACCACAAACCCGCCGTTGACCCCGATGACTTGACCGGTGATGAAGTTCGCCGCGTCGGAAGCGAGGAAGAGGGCGCAAGCGGCCACTTCTTCCGCAGCGCCGAACCGTTCTAAAGGGGTCTGTTCTTGCAAGGCCTTTTTTTCGTCGACAGTAAAGGGGGCCATCATCTCGGTGTCGATGATTCCCGGCGCGATGCAGTTGACTTGGATATTGGCGGGGCCCACCTCTTTGGCCAGGGCTTTGGTGAAGCCGAGCACTCCCGCTTTCGCCGCCGAGTAGTGGACTTCACAGGAGGCACCGACTTGCCCCCACATGGAGGCAATGTTGATGATCTTCCCTTGCCGGCGGGGGAGCATCGTCCGGAGAACGCTTTGGGTACAGTGAAAGAC
Organism: Bacillota bacterium; assembly: GCA_012512605.1. Taxonomy (GTDB): domain Bacteria; phylum Bacillota; class UBA4882; order UBA10575; family UBA10575; genus Capillibacterium. The sequence continues at coordinate 3,264 of JAAZDX010000185.1, read as the reverse complement.
ACCGGTGAGGTTGGTCCGGATCATCGTCTCCCAATCATCCACGGCGAGATCGATGAACAGTCGGGACTGGGCAATTCCGGCATTATTGATTAAAAGATCGACCGGGCCAAGCTTGGCTTGGCAGTATTCGACCATCCGATCAACCTGTGGGCGGGAACCCACATCAGCCTGGAAAAGGGCGACGCGAAAGCCTCGATCCTGCAAAGAACGGCCCAGTTCTTCCGCGGCCGCCACCGAACGGTGGTAATTAATCAATACTTGGTAACCGTGGCCGGCAAAAAGTTCGGCGCAGGCCCGGCCAATGCCGCGGGCGGCACCGGTGATGATGGCGGTTTTCTTCAAGATAATACCCCTCTTTCGGAGTTTATACAAAAGGGAAGCAGTCTTTCGTCGTTCCGTTGACCTTTGCCTGCGACGCAGAAGTTTCGCTTAAAGATTGTTCCCTCCCACTTAAAATTATGCTTTTTGGCACAAAAACCCTGCCGTGGAGGGAGGATATCTTAGGGGAGAGAACAAAATATAGTAAAAGGTTTAAGTTCAGATGACTAGTCGGTGATTTGGTTTTGTTGTCGGCAAAAAAATGTAGAAAGCCAGCGACGGGTAATGTGAAGTGTTTCCGGAAGAGAGTGGGAAGCAGAGAAGGAGAGGAAGCGGGATGGAACAATATGATCTTTTGGTGATCGGTGGTGGTCCGGCCGGGTTGTCGGCGGCGGTGAACGGAAGAAGGAGAAACAAACGGGTTTTGCTGGTGGGCAAAGAGAAGGTCAGTAGCAAATTGCGCCAGGCCCACCGCGTCGACAATTAGCTGGGTTTTCCCGCCATTGGCGGGGCGGAGTTGGCCGCCAGCTACCGGGAGCATGCGGTTGCCGAAGGTGTAGAGCTCAAAGAGGATGAGATCCGTAACTTCTGGCCGGAAGAGGACGGTTTTCAAGCTATGGGGAAAGAGCACTTGTACGCGGCGAAAACGGTGGTTATTGCCACGGGCACCCCGCAGCAGGCGTCGATTCCCGGGGAAGAAAAACTGGTCGGCAAAGGGGTCAGCTACTGCGCTACCTGTGATGGGATGTTCTTCCGCGGAAAAAGGGTTTTCTTCCTATCCGAACTGGAGGAGGGCGAAAAGGACGCCAACTTTCTGGCCGATATCTGCCAGCAGGTTTACTATCTTCCCCGCTACAAAGGGGACTACCGCGGTTTGGATCCGCGGATTGAAGTGGTCTCGGGACGGGTTGTCCGCCTGCATGGCGAAGAGCGGCTGACCAGAGTGGAAACTTCCGCCGGGGAATACGAGGTGGAAGGGGCCTTTATCGAACGGGCCAGCCTCCCTTTGGACAGTTTGATGCCAGATTTAGCGTTGGAAAACGGGTTCATAAAGGTGGACCGGGCGATGCAGACCAGTATCCCGGGGGTTTTTGCTGCTGGCGATTGTACCGGAAAACCGTGGCAGATTGCGAAGGCGGTTGGTGAAGGTCTCGTGGCTGCTTTAAGCGCCGTTGACTATCTGGCTACTTAGCCTACAGTTTAGCTGTCTTGCAAGGCTTTATGAAGCCCTCCGGGGCTTATTTCTTTGTTTGAAATGCCGAATAAGATTAGAGTGCAGAAAACGAAACAGGAACAATTATCCACGGGGATTTGTAGCCAATGAAAACCAGCGGTGCAGCCAACAAGCAGCGTAAGGAAAGGGTGGGGCCGAAGGGATGAAACGGGAGCGGATCGATGTTTTACTGGTCGAAAAGGGACTGGCCGAAAGCCGAAGCAAAGCCCAGGCGCTCATCATGGCGGGCCAAGTGCGCGTGGACGGAAAAATGGTGGATAAGCCGGGGAGCCGTGTACCCACTGCGGCGACGGTCGCCGTCGACGCGGGGCTACCCTACGTGAGCCGTGGGGGTTTTAAGCTCCGGCGGGCGTTGGACATCTTCCCGGTAACGGTGGCTGGCCGGATCTGTTTGGATGCGGGGGCTTCAACCGGCGGTTTTACCGATTGTCTTTTACAGGAAGGTGCCAAACTCGTCATCGCGGTTGATGTGGGCTATGGCCAACTGGCCTGGAAACTTCGGCAGGATCCACGGGTGGTGGTGATGGAAAAGACCAACGTCCGCTACCTGGCTCCCGAACAGTTACCGGCCCGGCCCAGTCTCCTGACGGCCGATCTTTCTTTCATCTCCATCGCGAAGGTGCTCTCGGTATTTACGACTCTCCTCACGGCGGACGGGGAGATCATCACCTTGGTCAAACCTCAGTTTGAAGCAGGCCGCACGCAGGTGGGGAAGAAGGGGGTTGTCCGTTCGCCCGCCGTCCATGTGGAAGTTCTCCAGCAAGTGCTTCTCCTGGGGCCGGAGGCGGATTTGGGCTGTCTGGGGCTTACTTATTCGCCGGTTTTGGGTCCGGAAGGTAATATTGAGTTTCTGGTCTACTGGAAAAAAGGGGCGCCGGACCGGCCCGGCCTTGACCCGGAAGCGGTAGTGGCGGAAGCGTGGGATCAGTTAAAAGATAAAAGATAATAAAAAGCCTCTGCGGTATGCAGAGGCTAAAAAGGAGGAAAAAGGAGGGGTAACAAATTAATGCTCCCACTCTATTCTACAGGATTTATATGAAAACCAGGTTACTAAAGACCAAACAAATCAATAAATTTAATTATGAGTCCTTCTTATAAATTATAAGTCTTTCTTGTAAATCCGGTAGATCTTGTAGAGAACACCGCCCGCTCGGATGGCATCGTTCACCATTTTGGTGTTGAATTCGTGGATGGTGGAGCCTTCCCCGTACCGATAGCCCTTTTGCAGAGCGCTTTCGAACATGTGCAGATACATAGCCGCAGAGACGCCTTTTTTATGGTAGTCCGGATCAACCATTAAAATCAGACTACGTCCGCCGTCGATCTTCTTTCTGTACCAAAGGAATTTGATAAAGCCGATCGGGAATAGCCGCCCATTTAGCCGCTTGAACACCTGGTTATAGTCGGGGAGGGCAATGGCCAGGCCGATGATCGCACCCTGCTCATCCACGGCGACCACCAGTAAGTCCTTGTCGGCGACCGGGAGTAATTTGTCCACTTCGTCCTGGATCTCGGGTAAGCTAGGGGGGACCATATCGGGCCAGTCTTCCGGCCAGGAACGGACGAGTAGTTTTTGGATACCGACCAGCTCCTGATCGAGGTTTTTCAGGTCAAGGTTACGGGTGGAAAAACGGTATCGTTTCTTGAGCGCGGCAACGGATTCTTCGAACCGCTTGGTGACCGGCTTTGAGAGGTCGTAATAAAAGGCTGTC
>JAAZDX010000184.1 GCA_012512605.1 Bacillota bacterium | reverse complement strand
CCAATCCCGATCACCACCGCCATGTACGACCCCATCGCCAGGAGAATCTGCCCTTGACTTCCACTCATATGTCTTCCTCCTTATTCACCGGTTATAATCTTCTTTAACACCATTTTATCCACCATCGGTACCAACCGGTGTTACATCCTTATTCAATATTTATTTAATTATCCTTCCGTAACGCCCAGCCTTTTGTGGGAACGGATGATAATTAAAGTTATAATTATTCTCTGTTTTTTTATAAAATCCTTTATTTCCGTACCAAAAAACAACGATTGCGGCTTTTTTCGCCAAACCACTTCTAAAATGAAATTTGTCGCCATATATATCAGAAATTCCCCCCTAAACTTTATGCACTTTTTGTGTTAGAATTGGTATTGGCATCTTTATTTCACTTCGAAAACCATCTTCTAGCTCGTTTGATGACTTTATGAAGCCAATTTCCCAAAAAGGTTGTGAACAGCAAATGTTTAAAAGGGTTATCGCCTTCTTCCTTGTTGTAATCTTTGTTTTCGGCATCTTTCCCGGGTTGATCAGCTGGGCCGACTACTTGAAAAAAGAGCCGGCCTATCAATTTATTGTCGACGGGGAAGTTTGGTTCACCATCGCCGACCACGAAGCACTACAGGAGATGATCGCCGATTACCAAAGGCAATTTTTGTCAAACGTCGATCCCGATGCCGAAATCAAAAGGATCTCCTTCGTCCAAGATGTCCAGGTGATTCCCACTGAAGTCCGCAAGGATCAACTGGATCCGATGGAATATGCCCGGGAAAGAATCTATGCCGTAGAGGACGAGGCGGTTGAGATCACCATCAAAAAAGGGGACAACTTCTGGAGTTTAGCCCGCACTCATAACATTACCGTCGCCGATCTCGAGATCCTAAATCCCGAAGTGGATCCCCACCGCATCTATCCTGGCGATAAAATAGTCGTCAGCCCTTTTAATCCGGTCCTCGATGTCCTTATTGAACTGGAAAACACGGTTGTGGAAGCAATCCCCTTCGCCATCCAGTACCAAAAAAATAACAACATGTTCACCCATGAAAAGCGGATTATCAAAGCAGGGGTTGAGGGCGAAAAAGAGGTTGTCTATCATATTACACTACGCAATGGTTATCAAGATACATTAGAAGCCATCAAGGAAACCACCTTGAAAGAACCGACCAATGCCGTCGTCCGGATTGGGACGAGAACCACCGTGTCCCGGGGGGGCAGAGTAAACTACGGTGTGGTACAGGGGAAAAGAATCTCCAGTGCTTACGGCTGGCGGATCCACCCCATCACCGGCCAAAGGCGTTTCCACGACGGCCTTGATATTGCGGCCAACCATGGTAACGCGGTATATGCTTATACCGACGGCCGTGTCATCGAAGCCGGTTGGAACGGAGGCTATGGCAACTGTATCCTGATCGACCACGGTAACGGATTAAGAACTCGCTACGCCCATCTTTCCCGCATTAACGTCCGCATCGGACAACAGGTCAAAGTCGGACAACGGATCGGGGCCGTCGGTTCCACCGGAAACAGTACCGGACCCCATCTCCATTTTGAAGTCATCCGAAACGGCAAGACCCAGAATCCTTTGAATTATCTCTAGGCTATCTTTCGGTTGTCTCTAGATCAAGGCCCAAACCCTGGCCGCAAGTTAATCATGGAAATTAATTATAATAAAACACAAGAACCGCCGCTAAGGCGGTTTTTTGTTAGTTATCCAACTACATCCCTTTCCCGTTGGAAAAGATTCGAGGACTCGCTATAAGCCTTTCAAATATATATGCGTATAAGTATTATAATTATTATATGCGGTTGGGGTAAAGAGTTTTGCTATTATCCGTGCATTTTCGGACTTGACAAGTATTTTTGCTTTTGGTATATTATGCATAAATATTTATAAGGAGTGGATCGTATGAGCCTTTCGATTGAAGATATTTTAAATAAGATTGCGTCTACCCCCATCCCCAGGGTAAAAAAGTGTGCCATCGCCTATTCCGGCGGTCTTGACAGTACTTTAGGCATTGAATTACTGCGCCGGGTCTATAAAGCAGAGGAGATCATCGCCATCAACGTCGATGTGGGCCAGGGTGACGAAGAGTTACAAATTGGAATCGAGCGGGCAAAAAAGCTAAAGATCGACCCGATTCTAATCGACGCCAAAGAGGAATTTACCGAAGTCTGGCTCAGAAAAGCGATCCAAGCTAACTCCGACTATAATGGCTATCCGGTTTCCACCTCCATGACCCGCCAGCTCATCGGCAAGCTGGTGGCCAAGAAAGCACTGGAGTTGGAGTGTGACAGTATCCTCGAAGGTTCGACTGGGCGGGGCAATGACCAGTACCGTATGCATAACGTTTTTAAGATGTTCGCCCCAAAGCTTGAGATTTTAGCGCCCGTCCGCGATTTCGATCTCACCAGGCAAGAAGAGTTGATGCTCTGTGAACACTGGGGCGTGCCCGTGGAAGAATTCATCGTCGGCGGTGATGATAAAACCATGTGGTGCCGGTCGATTGCTTCCGGCGCTGTTGACCTGAACCAACCGATCCCCGATCACATCTGGATGTGGCTGACCCCGCCGGAAAAAGCCCCCGACCAGCCGGAATTCGTCACACTCACCTTTGAGGCGGGCATACCGGTGGCGTTAAACGGGCAACCAATGAAACTGGGGGAATTGATTCCCCGCCTGAACACCATCGCCGGCCGCAACGGAATCGGTTTGATCGACATTTTTGAAGACGGGATCATGGACCTAAAAAGCCGGGAGATCTACGAAGCCCCCGCCGCTCACGTAATCTTAAAGGTAAAACAAGATCTGGAAGGAGCCTGCTTAACCAAAGACGAACGGCAGTTCAAAAAGATCGTCGACGCCAAATGGGCTTATCTGGTCTACCACGGGGCATGGTTCCACCCGCTCAAAAAGAACCTGGACGCTTTCATCGCCGAAAGCCAAAAGATGGTGAATGGTACCACCAAGGTTAAACTATACAAAGGAAATATGATCATTACCGAACGGGACAACCCGACCAGCTCCCTGTTCTCCCCGGAAATCCGGTCGATCAAAGCCGCCGGTTTTGACCAGCGGTGGTGTGCCAATGCCGCCAAGATCCGGGGGCTCCCCTTTGAAATCTTAGCGCAGCGTAACCAAAAAATGGGAATCGAGGAATAAAAATGGGTAAGTTATGGCAGAAAGATTACGAACTGGATGCCTTTGTCGAACAGTTTACCGTTGGCCGGGACTTTGAACTGGATCAACACCTTCTCAAGGCTGATTGCGTGGCCAGTCTCGCCCATGCCACCATGCTGGAGAAGATCGGGATTCTGACCACAGAGGAACTGACCGCCTTAAAAGAAGGTCTGGTCGCGATCATCCGTGCCCATGAGAACGGAGCTTTTCCCATCACCCGTAGCGATGAGGACGGACACACGGCAATTGAAAACACCCTGACCGCAAAGTATGGTGCGGCGGGCAAAAAGATCCACACCGGCCGCTCCCGAAACGACCAGGTGATCGTCGCCACCCGCCTTTACGCCCGTGGTTTTCTCCTGGCCCTGCTGCAATACGGCTTGACGCTGGTCGAGAATCTGCTGGCCTTCGCCGACCAACACCAAAAGGTCCCGATGCCGGGACGGACCCACATGCAGATTGCCATGCCTTCCTCCGTTGGGCTCTGGGCTGGAGCCTACGCGGAACAACTGTTGGACGATCTCCTTCTGGTTGAGAACGCTTACCGGATCAACAACCAATCGCCGCTGGGGTCGGCCGCCAGCTACGGGGTGCCTTTACCCCTCAACCGTGAACTGGTCGCCGATCTGCTCGGCTTTGCCAAAGTTCAGAATAACGTCTTGTACGCCAACAACAGCCGGGGCAAGATGGAATCAATCATCCTCGATGCCCTCGATCAAGTGGTTCTCACCCTTAGCAAACTAGCCCAAGATCTGATCCTCTTCTCGATGCCGGAGTTTCAGTATTTTACTTTACCCGACAACCTCTGCTCCGGCAGTAGCATCATGCCGCAGAAGAAAAACCCGTGCGGTCTGGAACTGGTCCGGGCGAAAGCAGCGACGGTTTCGGCCTGTGCCTCCCAGATCAAAAATATTATCAAAGCCTTGCCTTCCGGCTACAACCGGGACTTCCAGGAAACAAAAGAGCCTTTCCTCCGCGGGGCCAACACTGGCCTAGCCTGCGTCCAGATTATGGACCTCTGCATCCGGAAGGTCAAGGTGAACCCGGAGAAACTCCGTGCCGGCTTTATCCCCGAGATTTTCGCCACCGACGCCGCTCTCGAACTGGTGGCCAAAGGTGTGCCCTTCCGCGATGCCTACCGGGAGGTAGGCCTAAACCTGGACCGGCTGGAGACCTGTAACCCGGAAACAACCATTATGGCCAAGACCTATACCGGTACCACCGGCAATTTAGGTTTGGACAAAGCCCAGTCCGCGGCGGATACCCTCCGTGCTTTTGTCCAAACGGAAGAAGAAAAGATCGACGCTAAAATCAAAGAACTGGTCGGCTTCCCGGTAAAACTGTTCCAGCCGGAAAGCTAACGTAGCAAAAACAAAAGAAGGGTGGGAAACAACCTACCCTTCTTTTTTGATCCGAAGGTTGCCACCTGAGCGCCGCGGTCCGCACCATCGTTATCTTTCTGGATATAATTTTTCGTTTTGCCCAGACTACCGATGGAGGTGTTTAAATGAACTTACAACTGACGAACAAAGAACGCTTGCTCCTGGAGGACCAAAAAAACCACGAAGAGATCTGTGTCCAAAAGTACAATGACTATGCCAATTCGGCGTCCGACCCCCAACTGAAAGCCCTCTTTAAACAAAACGCGCAGACCGAACAAGAGCACCTAAACACCATCAACCAACTGCTGAGCGGACAGATCCCCAGCATGAACCAAGGCCAAAGCGGCACGCAGCAACAAGCCCAGTCACCCATGCAAATGCAGCAGCAACAGTCCCCACAACAAACGGCGCAACAACCAACGATGAACTTTCAAGGTCAAAATCAATCCGCCGGGTACCAAGCCGATCAAGATCTCTGCACCGATATGCTGATGACGGAGAAATATGTCTCCGGGACCTACGATACGGCCATCTTCGAATTTCGCGATCCCCAAGTGCGCCAGCTCCTTAACCACATCCAAAAGGAAGAACAACAGCACGGCGAAGCGATCTTCAACTATATGCAGAGTGTGGGCATGTATAATCCCCAGTAACCGCTAATCTGACCTGAGCTGGATGAGGTAAAGGGAGATGGACTTGCTGCCAAAAATGCAGGTCCATCTCCCTTTTTTCCCTTAATCCTTTCCCTTTTTGCCAAAGGAGCACTGCTATTTCGCCCCACTACTGGGGCAAGGCCGGAACCAGATATAGAATCGTAAAGAAATGGCAGATACTCCCCGCAAGGACAAACAGATGCCAGATCGCATGGGCGTACTTCCTGCTTTTCCAAGCGTAGAAGATGGTTCCCAGAGTATAGAGCACACCACCGGTCAGTAAAAAAAGGATGCTGGTCCGGTTTAATGCGGTAAGTAGCGGTTTCAAAGCCACAACCACCAGCCAACCCATGGCGATATAAAGGATTGTCGAGAAAACCTTAAATTTGTTGATCCAGACGGCTTTACCAACAATGCCGAGAAGGGCAATTGCCCAGACAATACCGAAGATGGTCCAACCCAATGGTCCCCGCAGGGAAATTAGGGTAATCGGTGTATAGGTGCCAGCGATCAGTAAAAAAATCGCTGCGTGGTCCAAGACCTTAAAAACCTTTTTCGCCTTTCCGGCGGGAAAACTATGGTACAAGGTAGACGCAAGATAAAGCAGGATCAAAGTAGCACCATAGACCGCAAAACCAACCACATGCCAGACGCTGCCGTATCGGCTGGCGAACACCACCAATACTACCAAGGCCGCCACAGCTAGGCCCGCCCCAACGCCGTGAATGATCGCGTTGGTGATTTCTTCCCCTAAAGTCTGTTTCCGTTCATCCCTCATCAACTATCTCCTGTTCGTTTCGTTTTTTAATCCCGGCTCAACCGGCTTCCATTCCTAACTATTGGACGAAACAGCAGACGAAAGATTACATGGAATCTTAGGAGTTAATAGTCCCGCGTTACGCCGTTTCCTTTGTTGACAACAAAACTATGTACGGTTTGATGTTTTAATGGTAGTAGGTTTTTGGGGAAGGCCACCCTATTCTCATCACTTGATCTACGGGGCAGCGCCAGCGCGGACCATTATTTACCTCTAATTAAGGCTACACCCAATAATAAGAGAAGAACCCCCAAAACGCGCCAGATGTTCACCGGGTGACGCGACAAGCCCATTAATCCGAAATGATCCAGCACCAAAGAGATGAGCATTTGACCGGTTACGACCATACTCATCATGGCAGCCGCACCAACCTTCGGGGCAACCACGATTGTGGTCCACACATAAAAGGCACCCAGCACTCCTCCTAGCCAAACCCACCAGGGGGCTTGTAATGTTTTCGACAGTTCTGGCCAAGGAATCCTTTGGATCAGGACATAAAGGAATAGAACCAATGCCCCAATGAAAAAAGAGATAAAAGCGGCTAAAACCGAATGCCCAACCCAATAACGGAGTTGGGAGTTGACCCCAACCTGGATCATAATCGCCGCTCCGCCCAGGAAGGCTAACAGCAAAAATAGTCCGAACACGAATGTTTCTCCTCCTCTTTCTAATCTGCGTACAAACACTAAAACGAAATGGCCTTAACCTTGGGACCTTTGGGTACCACGGCGCACCCCATGATTATACATTATTCTCCTTTTATTCTGCTTACGCCTGCTCTGATTACCCCCGTTTCGCCGAACGTATTTATTACCATTTAATTAAGGGAAATTTAGAGATTAAACTTTTCGGGGCAAAATACCGAAATATATTAGTACAACTGTCTTGATCAATGTCACAAGAGGCGAAAATAGTTTCTAATTTTGTAACGATCAAAAATAATCTTGAAGGAGCAGGGAAAACAGAATGAAACTAAAACATAAGATTTCAATCGGAATCATCGGCCTTTTATGCCTGATCGGCCTAACCTTTTTCTTTTTCGTCAACTACCAAGTCACTCAACTGGTCAATTATAATCTGACTAATGAGCTATCCTCGATCCTCACTTTAGGCTATGATTTATTGGACGAGGTCTACCCTGGACCTTGGCGCCGGGACAACGGCAATCTCTACAAGGGCGAGCAGTTAATCAACGACCGGTACCAGGTGGTTGATCTCATCCGTAACCATACCAACGCCTTGGCAACCGTCTTTCTAGATGACACCCGGATTGCCACCAATGTGACCCTGGAGAATGGGGCCCGTGCCGTCGGCACAAAGGCGGCACCGGAAGTTGTGGAGACGGTCCTCATCAACGGCCGCGACTTTACCGGTGAAGCCGATGTGGCCGGTCGGCCCTTTCTAACCCGGTATACTCCGCTCCGGGATTCCAGCGGAAAAGTAATCGGGATGTGGTTTGTCGGGGTGGAAAAGAAGCAAGCCCGTAATCTGGTGAATAGGATTAGCCTTTCGCTCGGCTTAATTCTTCTCGTCGGTATTGTTTTGGGTACTGTCGCCGCATTCATCTTTACCGGTCTTGTCCTGAAACCCATCCCGCTCCTGCTAAGCGCCTTCCAAAGAGCAGCCGCCGGCGACCTCACCGCAAAACTTCCTGCATTATCAGACGATGAGATCGGTCAATTGGCGACCGGCTTTAATCAATTGCTGAAACAACAGGCGGAGACTTCCGTTCTGATTCAATCGATCGCGGAAAAAGTCAGCGATAGTTCACTGCAGATCGCCGCTGGCAATGAAGACCTTTCCCAACGCACACAGGAAGAGGCCGCCGCTTTAGAAGAATTATCTGCCACCATGCAGGAGATGGGAGCTTCGATCCAGCAAGTCTCGTCCAACGCGCAACAAGCAAACCACTTTTCCCAGACAACCCTCGATGTGGTAAAGGAAGGGGAAGAAGCAATCGTCAACACCATTTCCGCCATGGAACAGATCTCGGCCAGCAGCAACCAGATCACCGCCATCATTCAGGTTGTTAACGACATCTCCTTCCAAACCAATCTTCTGGCGCTTAACGCCGCGGTTGAAGCAGCCCGCGCCGGTGAGCATGGCCGCGGTTTTGCCGTCGTCGCCGCGGAGGTAAGAAGCCTGGCCGGGCGGGCCAGTGAAGCAGCCCAGGAAATTGAGGCTTTAATCACCGAAAGTGTCAGCCGCGTGGAAAACGGCAACGAAATGGTAAGAAAATCCGGCGAAATCCTCAACCAAATCGTCGAAAACACCATGCAGACCTCGGCGGCAATAACTGCGGTCGCTGATGCGATCAGAGAACAGACCAGCGCGATTCAGCAAATCCAGTCTTCAATCGATCAGCTCAACCATGTCACCCAGGATAACGCCGCAATGGTTGAAGAATTGGCCTCCTCTTGTCAATTCTTAAAGAATGAAGCAGAAAAGCTGAGTGACATGTTGAACCAGTTCAAAGTGGGGTAGCTACAAATCCCCCGCCGCACGCTGAAGAAAGCAAAAATTGCGTTATTACATAAGTAATAACGCAATTTTTTCGCTCTACGCACACAAAGACTTCCCACAGACGATGGGGATTCGCCCCGGCTCTTCCGCGCCATTCGGAACGAGCCCCTGCGGAGCCGGCCGGTCTTTACCTTACCAACCCCGTTCGGCAAGCCGGTTTTCACTGGCCAGCCCGGACACACTGACTCCCCGCATTGCTTCGCCTAAACCGCGAGATACTTTTGCCAGCACTTCCGGGTCTTGATAGTGGGCTGCCGCCTCGACAATGGCTTTCGCGCGCACGGTTGGGTTTTCCGACTTGAAAATACCAGAACCAACAAAGACGCCATCGCAGCCCAACTGCATCATTAAAGCCGCATCTGCTGGAATCGCGATCCCCCCCGCCGCAAAGTTAACCACCGGCAAACGGCCCAGTTTCCGGGTTTCGCTGACCAGGGCGAGCGGAACCCGCATCTCGGCAGCCAGTTCTGGTAATTCTTCTTCCGCCATCTGCTGTAAAGCAGCGATGTCTTCGTTCACCGTCCGGATATGTTTCACCGCTTCTACAATATCACCCGTTCCGGCCTCGCCTTTGGTTCGGATCATGACCGCCCCTTCATAGATTCGGCGAAGCGCCTCCCCTAGATTACGGGCTCCACAGACAAAGGGTGCTTTAAACTTGGTTTTATCAATATGATACCGATCGTCGGCTGGCGTCAACACTTCACTCTCATCGATAAAATCAACGCCTAGCGCCTCCAGGATTTGCGCCTCCACAAAATGACCGATGCGCACCTTCGCCATGACGGGAATCGAGACCGCTTCCATGATGCGGAGGATAATTTCCGGATCAGACATCCGGGCGACGCCGCCCTCGGCCCTAATATCCGCCGGGACCCTATCTAAAGCCATTACAGCCACCGCTCCGGCTTCCTCGGCGATCTTCGCCTGTTCCGGAGTGGTAACATCCATGATAACCCCGCCTTTCAGCATTTCGGCAAGGCCCCTTTTTACTCTGTCCGTCGCCTTTTCCATCATCCGGCACTCACCTCCGTAATTATTGT
>JAAZDX010000183.1 GCA_012512605.1 Bacillota bacterium | reverse complement strand
CGATTGTTGCGATATTATTTATTTCTCCGCCCGTAAGCTCGGCTGTGCCCGGGGTGGCGGGATCTGTACCAACAGTGAAGAGGCCTATCAAGCCATGCGGGAGTTGGTTACGCTTTATGAAGGTTTCTTAACTTACGGCGGAATGTCGGTGCGCGAGATTGAAGCCTTGGCGGTTGGGCTGGAAGAGACGATGGATGAGGACATGATCAGCCACGCCCCCCAATTCATCGCCTATATGGTGAATGAACTCGAAAAGCATGGTATCCCGGTGGTTACGCCCGCCGGGGGCTTGGGCTGTCATCTGGATGCGGGCCGGTTTGTCGAGCATATTCCCCAAAGTCAGTATCCGGCGGGGGCGCTCGCGGTTGCCCTCTATATCGCCAGTGGTGTCCGGGGGATGGAGCGCGGGACCCTTTCGGAAGCGCGGCAACCGGACGGGAAGGAGAAGTTTGCCGATATGGAACTGGTTCGCTTGGCCCTACCGCGCCGGGTCTTTACCCTTTCGCAAGTAAAATATACGATCGACCGGATCCTTTGGCTTTACGAAAACCGTAAACTCATTGAAGGGCTGGCGTTTGTGGAAGAGCCCACCGTGCTTCGCTTCTTCTTTGGCAAATTAAAACCCGTTTCCGATTGGCAAGAAAGATTGGTCGCCCAATTTCGGCGGGACTTCAGTAATGGACTCTAGATCCCCAAAAGCGCGCTCTGCTTCGGCGGAGGGCGCTTTTTTTACCCAGGTGTGCAAATTACGACGAAAAATGATGGGTGAGCGTCTCTGCTCTACCTAAGGGGAGAATTGCAGTGGTGGAACCGGTCGGGGCATAGATCTGCTTTAGTTAGACAAAGTCTTACCCCCGCAGTATAATTAAGACATGAAGCAATTTAGGTAATAACTAACATTTCTAATGAAATTTTAATCTTACCCCAAGGACCCTCAAAGGATCGGATGTTATGATCAGATTAGCAAAAATGAAGGGGGTTAAGTCCATGGTTGATTTTGAACAAGTGCAAAGACTACGGGATTACGCCAAGAACATCTCTTACGAAGAGGCGAAAAAGGCACTAGAAGAAGCGGAGGGCGATCTGCTCGAAGCCGTGATTAAACTGGAAAAAGAAAACAAGATTCAAAGGCCAGAAGCGGCTGGGTACTACAATTCCCAGACCGAAGAACGGCGGGAAGATGATCGTAGCCATTCCCGGCGCAATAAAAGGCCTCATAACGAGGGCCGTTCCTTCAGAGAACTGGTAACTACCTTTTTGCGTTGGTGTAGAAGGATGATTCACAAAGGAAACATCAACAGCTTTGAGGTGATCCAGGACGACAGTCGGATCATCACGCTGCCCGTAACCGTCTTAGTTCTTTTTCTTCTCTTTGCCTTCTGGGTGGTCATTCCCCTACTTATTCTGGGCATTTTCTTTGGCTATCGGTACCGGTTTAGTGGTCCCGATTTAGATAAACCTGAGGTGAACCAGGCTATGGAAAAGGTGACCCAGGTGACAGCACGGGCCGTCGATTCCGTGGTGAACGCCGTCGAGAACATGGCGAAAGATGGGGATAAGGATAAGGATGAAACCGATGGAGCGCATTCTGATTATTGAAGACGAAGAAAAAATTGCCCGTTTCATCGAACTTGAACTACAGTTCGAAGGTTATGAGGTCGAGAAGGCTTTTGAAGGAAGGGCGGGTTTGGCATTGGCTCAAGCCCAGCCCTTTGACCTAATTCTTCTCGACATTATGCTTCCCGGGCTCAACGGGATTGAAGTCCTCCGAGCTGAAACAGGCATCCGCCATCTGAATTTCATGCAATTGCTCTATCTTATGCATCCCATTTCGTGCAGTGATATGCTCTATCTCTCGATTCAGAACTTTTATTTTTTCTTCCCTCTCTTTGATCGCTTGATACAAATT
>JAAZDX010000012.1 GCA_012512605.1 Bacillota bacterium | reverse complement strand
CCAAGCCGTCGATCGCCCTGTTAAAGCTTTCCAGGAGATTTTTATTCTTCATCATCCCGACCCCAGCCTGCTTCCACCAGAAATTTCTCCTCCAGCGCCCGCATCCGCCTTTGGTCTTCTGTGGTCTGGTGATCGTAACCCAATAAGTGAAGAAGCCCATGAACAGCTAAATAAAGAAGCTCCCGGGTACTGGAATGGCCATACTCCACCGCCTGCCGGAGGGCAATGGGCAGACAGATGACCACATCACCCAGCACCTCCGGGGGAGATGCGTCGACGCCGGTTGGTTCCATCGGTTCCTCATCGTCGGCCAAGGCAAAAGAGAGTACATCGGTGGGGGCATCAACGCCGCGCCATTCCCGGTTCAACTGGTGAATGGTCTCCTCGTCGGTCAGGGCGATCCCGACTTCCGCTTCTTCCCGGCCATAGGCCTCCAGCACCCGCTGGGCAATGCGGAGCAAAGCATCGCGCGTCGCTTTATTCAGCCTTGGTTCCGTTGTTTCTTGGTTGATGATTACCCCCATCCAGCTTCTTCCTTTCTGTGGCGACAATCTCCGGGTATTTTATCCGGTGGTGAAAGATTCCGCCTAAAACCTTTAAAAAGGCGTTTTTAATCTTATCTAAATCCCGTAAAGTAAGATTAGTTTCATCCAGTTGTCCGGCTTCTAAACGTTCCTTAAGGATCTGGTTGACCAGGGCCTCAAGGCGGGCCGAAGAAGGTTGCCCGATCGAGCGGGCCGCGGCCTCCACCGCATCAGCCAGCATGACGAGGGCCGCCTCTTTCGACTGGGGTTTTGGCCCGTAATAAGAAAAGTCCGTCTCTTCCACCGACTCTTTCTCCTCCTGGACCTGCTCCGAAGCTTGGTGGTAAAAATAACGGATCAGATCGGTCCCGTGGTGTTGTTCGATGATATCCGTCACAACACCGGGCACCCCGTAGGACTTGGCCAGTTCCACACCATCCCGCACGTGAGAAGTAATGATCAAAGTACTTAAACTCGGGGCGAGATTCTCATGGGGATTATCGTCGGTGATCTGGTTTTCCACAAAGAAGTAGGGACGACGTAGTTTTCCCACATCATGGTAGTAAGCACCAACCCGTACCAATAGGCTGTCCGCACCGATAGCATCGGCCGCCGCTTCCGCCAAGTTACCCACGAGGATACTATGGTGGTAAGTCCCCGGCGCCTCGATCAGCAAACGTTTCAGCAAGGGCATGTTCGGATTGGCCAGTTCCAAGAGGCTGAGCGGTGAAGTCAACCCAAAAAGATGTTCAAGGAAGGGCAAAAAACCGTTGGCCAACGCGGTAGCGAGAATCCCGTTGAAACCAGCGACGAGCGCAAAAAGAAACACACTGCTAAAGCGTTTAATCCCGAACAGAAAACTTAAGGCTAAGACCGCAAAGAGATTGATCCCCGCCAGGTAAAGGCCGCGCCGGATCATCTCTTTCCGTTGGTTTAGATTTAGCAATAAATAAATGGCTGCGGTCCCGTTGATAAAGTAAAAGACCGTTAGTGTCAGGTTAAAATCGAAGATCACACCAACCATCAGACTGAGCAAAGTGTTAATCACCCAGGCCAGCTGTGGATCGCTCAAAAACACCAGGATAATACTGGCAAAGGAGAGGGGGACCAGGTATTCCAGCCAATCGATATTCAAAATGCTGATCGCTTTGGCCACCGCCAACACGACTACCGCAACCAGGGCCAACAAATAAAGGTGGCGTTCTTCTTTGATGATCTCTTTTTTGAAGAAGTAAATATAGATCAAACAAACTGCCATTAAGAGCAGGGTAAAGATGGCTAAACTGAAAAAGATGAACACCCGGTTCCCACTGTTATCAATCAGGGCTAGCTCCCGCAGGATCTGGATGTGCTCGGTGGTGACAATATCGCCTTCATTCAGAATTAGTTGGCCCTTTTCGATCTTCACCGGCTCTACCTTGTTCCGGGCCTCATCCTGCAACTGCCGGATCTTCTCCTCATCCCGGGTCAAGTTCGGAAAGAGCATCGCGGCTACCAACCGCTGGATAACCGGTTGGTCCTGGGGCAAAACCAGAAAGCGGTCATTACGAACAAAAGCACCAAGATCGGCCTGGACCGCTTCCATCGTTTGCGGGCCGATTTTGCGCTCGGTTTCCAAAGCAACAAAGACTTGGCGTAGACTCTTGACCATCCGGCTATAATCGGTGGTAGGCATGGTCAGCACCAGATCAAGGGTCTCGTCGGGAACCTCCACAAACTTCTCCTCCACTTTTTGTAGCTCCTGACGAAAGGCAGGACGGAGCGGTTCCAAATGCGGCTCCGGTAAAGCGCCCTCCTCCGTCTCCGGTAAAGCGCCCTCCTCCGTCTGCTGCTGAATAAGACCGCGGTATTCTTCAAACACAGCTACAATCTTATTGTAACGGGTCCCGGCTTCAACCCCGGCTTCTATACTGATCGTTTGGTATTCGAGTTTATCCTTGTTTTCCTCCACCACCCGAACAGCCGCTTGCTCCCTTAGTTCCTCGGTCTTTTCTTTATTTTCAACGGTCCGTGGCGCTCTGATCTCCGTCCCAATGTAGGGCTCTCCCAGTTCAACATCGATCGCCTTAGGTACTAAATCAATCTGTAAAATGGCGACGATGGCGATAAAACAGATAAAAACTAGGATCCGCTCACGAACCACCTTCTGTGCAAAAAAGTCACGCACCCACAACCCTTTTGCCATCAAGCTCCGAAAGCGCTTTTGCTTGGCGAAGCTTTTCTCGGCCGGTTGTGTTTCCTTACTCATCTTCAGGCCTCCTTTACGAACCGCGACTTTCGTTCTGGTTTCGTCGGTCGTATGCCTTAATTATCTTTTGTACCATTTCATGACGGACGACATCCCGCTCACCCAGATAAACAAAGGCAATCCCTGCCACATCCCTTAGTACCTCCGCTGCTTCCACCAGTCCGGAGGCTTGTCCTCTCGGCAGATCAATCTGGGTAATATCGCCAGTGACCACGACTTTTGATCCCCAACCCATGCGGGTCAGGAACATCTTCATCTGCTCGGTCGTGGTGTTTTGGGCCTCATCCAAAATAATAAATGAATCGTCAAGCGTTCGCCCCCGCATATAGGCGAGGGGGGCGATCTCGATCACCCGTCGCTCCATATATCTCTGGTATAGGTCCGCCCCTAGAATATCAAATAAAGCATCGGTCAACGGCCGCAGGTAGGGGTCGACCTTTTCCTGCAGATCTCCGGGCAAAAAGCCCAGTTTCTCACCGGCCTCCACCGCCGGTCTGGTCAGTACTAACCGGTTCACCTGTTTACTCTGTAAAGCGGCCACCGCCATCGCTACGGCCAAGTAGGTCTTACCGGTCCCCGCCGGTCCGATCCCAAAGGTTAAAACATGATCGCGAATCGCTTCGATGTATGCCTTCTGACCAAAGGTCCGCGGGGCAATCCTTTTCCCCCGGTTAGTCACCTGAATCGGCGTCGCGGTAAAATCTACCTCCCCGTCTTCCTTCGGGTCATTACGGCGTAGCACATCAACGGTATAGCGAATCTCATGGGGGCCGAGGACGGCACCTTTCTCCGCCTGGCTGCGCAGCTGCTCTAAAACGGCAAGGGCATCATCGACCTTTTGCGCATCACCAGCCAGAAACAACGTATTCCCCCGCGCCGAGAGTGATATCTCCAGCGCGGCCGCTATATCCTTCAGGTTTTGGTCGTATTCCCCGAAGAGAATGGGCGCGATCTTCGGGTCAATCTCTAGCGTTATCTCGGCATGACTCAAACTTTTTCTTTCTCCTCCTTTAATCCGGGACCGCAATATTTTCTTTGGTCTCAATAATTAAACGGTAATTCAAGACCCCCGCTTGCAAGCGCCAGGACTCTTGGGTCCTTTCCGGCTGAACCCCAGCGGGCAACACCACTTGGATGCGGGCTTCAGCCTTTTTTCGCGCCTTCAGCAGGGCAGCTTCGGGCGAAACTTGAACGGTGGTCCACTCTACCCTTTGGTAGGCATCTTTAATAATTTCGACTAAACTAAGGCTATTCCTTCCGGGGATAATTGTCTTCACCGCCCGGTCTTGGCGGACAAAACCACCAACATCACCCGCCCCGCGAGAAAACAGGGGAAGGAGCCAGCTACCCAGCCGCAAGCGGTAAACGATCTTTTGTTCACCACCCACCACCCTTGGTTCCAGGATGGCGAGGGGTTCGTCAACCTCTATTTCGTACCAAACCCGCGCCCGGACTTCCCCCGCTGCTTTGACCTTTTTTGTTTCGATTGACCCGTCCAGATGAACTCGGGTCGTCTCCCCCAAAATAAGGGGATCCCCGAGGGAGACTGTATCCCCCACCCGGACCAACGGTGTTCCTTCAATCAACAAAATCTCCGTGATCAGCCCGTCCTTCGCCGCCACCAGGTTCCCAGGCCCTTCATCAACCGGGGGTGGTAGTCTCTTCTCGGCGACCACTACCTCGGCAACCACTCCTTGAATCCGGATCGTGATCCAAACTACCTCCGGAAGCCGGATCCTTAGTTCACGGATTAGCCAATCCCGTTGCGGCGCAATCGTCCGGCGGGACACCCCAGGCGCCAACCCCAAAACGGCCAAATGTTGCCGGATCAGGGCTTTATCCAGCTTCTCAACGCCGGTAATCTCAACAAACCAGATGAAGGAAGAGAGGGCCAATAGCAAGCCCAGGAACAAAGCCATCCCCAGCAGCCAGCCCTTTTTCCGCCACACCCTCCTCCAGAGAAAAGGCCAACCCTTTTTCCGCAGGATCTTCCCTTTTGTTCCGGTGCGAAAAAAAAAGGGACGGAGTTTTGCATATTGGTGGGCGTGCATTTTGAAAAGGATCGTCCCGGGAGCCTTTTTATCAATATCCCAGAGAATAACCCCACCGGCTACTCCCCGGTTGAGGAGCTCTTCACAGCGGGTGCCTTTTACCATCGCTACCAGATAACCCTGGAAGAAGGCGCTTAAGCGTTGGGAGATCATTGCTCTTCCTCCTGCACGCGCCATTCGACCCTGGTGATCCGACCGTCGATCTCCACTTGGTCGACGGTGATCAGCTTTATGTTCAAATCTTCTCCGCTCACCATAAGGATCCCCACCGTCGTCTGCAGGCAGACCTCCGAGCGACTATACAATTTCAGCCCCCGGTGGTTCTCCACCACGAGCTGCTGATCCCCGGTCAGAATGAGACGGGGTAGGTTCAGTACCACATCGGATGGTAACTCAAAATATTCGGCAATTTTGGCGCTGAAGCGGCCTTTTCTCTTTTGCCCTTCCACGTTTACCATCCTTTCCTCTCTGCTTATACCAAATTATGCTTTGGCTTTTAAGAAAATGAGTGGAATCGGAATGGTTTCGTCCGGGAATTGGCTTAATCGAAATGTTCCGCCCGCCATTTCTGGAGATAACCCAAGATCAGATCTTTGCGGTTCCGCGCGGGATCCTCCGTAACCCAGTGGAAAATGTCATTTAACACCGCACCCACCTTAGGGCCGGGCGGCAAACCCAAAAAAGCCATCACTTCACGGCCGTTTACGGCTAAATCTTTTCGCGTAAAAACAGTCTCGCCGGTCAGCAGCGCCTGGACCCGCCGGTGAAACTGGGCTAAACTTTCCTGCGCGTAGCAAACCGATCCGCCAGTGCCGACAATATCGGCCCGTCTCAGTTCCAAAAGAGCGATGATGTTCTCCGGTCCAACTTTACCGACCAACCGCCGGAGCGCGGCATCAGTCAGCCAGGGGGCAGCCGGGAACATATGCCAGCGGATTAAGGTCAGAACCTTATCCTGAAAGGCATTGGAAAACCGAAGCCGTTCCAGAATCCCGGCGGCCAGTTCCTGGCCGACCTTTTCATGACCATAATAGCGGACCCGATTTCCCTCCACTTGCCGGGTGGTCGCTTTCCCCAGATCGTGGAGAAAAGCAGCCCAGCGAAGTTCAGCCGCTGGTTTGATCGCCTGCACCGTCGCTACTAAGTGGGCAAAAAGCGAAGGGTCGGTGGCCCAGACCGCCTTAAACTCCGGCATAATCGCCGTCAGTAAACCACTTCGGGCCAGCCCCTTTAGGCCGCGGGCCGGTTCCGCCCCGACCAGCAGCTTCGTCAGCTCATCCCGGATCCTTTCCCCGCTGATCTTGGTAATTGCTTCCGCTTCAATCCCTTGCTCCGTCGCGGTCTCCCCCCGGAACCCCAATGTCGATTGAAAACGGTAGAAGCGGAGCATGCGCAGGGGGTCTTCCTGGAAGCGGGCGGCGGGGTCGCCCACCGCTTTGACCAAACGTCGTTTCAAAGCCCACAGCCCGCGGTAAGGATCAACCAAACGCCGTCCGATCGGATCCAGGGCAAGCGCATTAATGGTAAAATCCCGCCGGGCCAGATCGGCCACCAGGTCCGGGGTGAACTCCACCCAATCGGGACGGCGCCCGTCACTGTATTCGCCTTCCCGGCGAAAAGTGGTGACCTCCACCTGCTGATCGCCGATGAGGACAGCCACCGTGCCAAACTTCTCCCCTAGCGCAATGGTGCGGTCAAAGATGGCCTTTACTTCCGCCGGCCAGGCATCAGTGGCAATATCCCAGTCCTGCGGTGGGGACCCACGCAAAAGGTCGCGGGGCGCGCCCCCCACTAGGTAGGCTTGGTAGCCACCACTTTGCAGCCGCTGCAGAACATTAAAAACCTCTGCCGGAATCTGCCGACAAATATTGGGCCACTTTCCCCACCTCAGCACAGTACGGACCTCCCTTCCCGACCGCCATACAAACCAGCCACGTTACTATTACAATAGAAAATACTATCTCCTGCTCTTGTTTCCCCAGAAACCTCAGAAAAACAAATGCAAATCTCAAGCCCGGCGTTTCACCCCGGCGCGCCGGAGGCACCTTGCCGGATTGTTGGCTGCTTTACCCCCAATCCGGTAATGACAAAGCACACTAGCATAAAACCGTTCGCACCGCATAACAATAATTAATCATTAAATGGTGCGGCGGTGAACGCTTCCCATGCGAATCATCATCCTCCAAAAAGAAAAGATACTACTCCTTCTCGCGCTCTTTACCCTTCTGGGTGGCCTCCTTTTTCTCTTCCCCCTCCTGTACCAGGCCATTCTTGCCCGGAGTAGACTTGGTGAAACCACCATTCTGATCGATCCCGGCCACGGCGGAATCGACGGCGGGACGCAGGATTACACCGGCAACTTAGAAAAGGATATTAACCTGGCGATTGCCCGCAAAATCCGGGCGCAATTGGCGCAGTGCGGAGTCCAGGTCGTAATGACCAGAGAAGAAGATACCGAACTCGCCCCTTATCAACCGGGACGCGGCGGCCGCCACCGTCGGGATTTGTCCGCCCGAATTGAACGGGCACGGAAGGCAAAAGCCCTCTTCCTGGTGAGCATCCATTGTGACTGGTCCACTGCAGCGCAGCGCCGCGGTATGGTCGCATTTTATTATTACCGGAACCCGGTCGGGAAAAATCTCGCCTTAAGCATCCAGGAAGAATTGAATAAGGTTCAGCCACGGCCGCAAAAAGCCGCCCCGGGCAAATATTTCATCTTGGAGCAACCGGGAATCAACGGGGTCATCGTTGAAGTCGGCTTCCTCTCCAACCGGGAAGAAGCCGCCTTGCTTCAGCAGCCGGACTACCAAGAAAAGGTCGCCCTCGCCATCACCCAGGGCATCCTACGGGTGTTACCAGCGGCCGCTGATCGTGCCGCCGCTGCCCCAACTCCGCCTCAAACCCCTCCGCGGTGCGCCCGACTATAGTTCCCCACTGTGAGCTTGGGAAATTCCCTCTTCAGCTCAGCAAGAAAGCCGGCGATCCCCAAAGCCTCCCCCGCAGACACCAGTTTTTCTTGGCGCAGGTGCGCCCAAACATAATCCGGGTCAATATTTAAGTTCCGGATCTGGATCATCCCCACCGGGTGCTTGTGGAGGAAGGCGAAAAGCCTCTCGATCTGCGCTTCCCGGTCGGTAAAGCCGGGCAGAGTTAACAAGTTTAGAGAGACAAAGACCCCATGCTGTTCTAACCGGCATATTGCCTCGCCAACTTGATCGAGGGTATACCCCTGGGGTTGATGGTAAAACCGGTAATACTCCGGGTCGGCCGAAAAAAGGCTGATCCGCGCCGTGTTCAAACCGGCAACGGCCAGCTCCTCCAGGACCGTGGGGAGACCGGCGTTGGTATTGATATTAATGGTTCCGGCTTCTGTTTTTTGGCGTATGATCGTGATCGCCTCTTTGATTACTTTCCCGGCAAGAAGCGGCTCCCCTTCACACCCTTGGCCAAAGCTGAGGATCGCTTCGTCCGTAACCAGATGCGGCAAGCCAACCGCGACCACCTCATCCACCGTCGGTGCGAAAGTGATCCGCTCTTGGGGGGAAGGACAACACTCGGAGACCTGCTTGGAAATACACCCCAGGCACTGGGCGTTACAGGACGGTGAAACCGGGACCCCGCCCTCCCAACGTCCGTAGAAAATATTCTGGGCCGTAAAACAGTGATATTCTCTGGCACAATGGGCCAACTGTTTCAGGATCCGGTTCTCCGGATGCGCGCCTAATTTTGCCGCAATCAAACCGGGGAGTTCCGGTGTGTTGTAGAAACGCGGATCCCATTTCTCAAGTTCGTCGGTACGCTGGGCCGCAACCCAAAGTTGCCCGTCCATAAATGCCACCGCCGTATACCCGAATAAGGGGAGGCGGGGTGCGTTCTCATCCCGCTGGTAAGCAGGGAGAAACAACCGGGTATAACCTTGGGGCAGGATCGCCGCCACCGACGTAACCCCTTCTTCCGCAATGAACTCCACGGTGCCGTCGTCCGCTAAGCCCAGCGGTGCCCGCCCGGGCAGATAAAAAAGGGAAGCACCGGCCGGCAGTGGAATCAGAGCTTCTGCACTCAGCTCCCACTATTCCTCGCCATTCGCCCCCAAGGCCGTCAGTTCCGAATCATACTCCAGCTCCCCGTGGGCGGTGGCGTAAACCACATTCATCTTCCTCTTCATGGTGTCTCTCCCATTCGCTTGAACTTTGGAAAATAAGTCTCGATTCTCGCGGTTTAAATTCCAATAAATCATGCTCGGATCGCCGCTGCAAACGACCAGTTGCTGTCGGTCTTCGTCGCTTGTCAGGCTTGGTTATCATTTTACAGAATGGTTGGTCGACGCACCTAACTTTAATTTGATTCACTTCGTGGAATTAATATAACCAGGTGGGTGACCTGGCAATAGCCGGCGCGGACGACCACCCATAAGATGGAAGAAGGAGGATTAACCACTTCCTCCTTCCTTTTCACCGTCAACTCAGCCGTAATATTTAAGCAACAACGCTAAATCCAGTTCCGGATAGACCGGAAATCGGGAAAGTAAAGCTTTGACCCGAGCCCGGACATCCGCTTTTACCTGTTCATCCAGTTTGTACCGGGCTTTACTGGGCTGACCAGCCTTGGCCCCACGTTCGATCGGTTCCGGTTTGGTATGACTTAAGATCTGGTAGAGGCAGACCGCAATCTCCTTCATCTCGTCCGGGCCCATCCCCAAAGTTGAAACGGCCGGCGTCCCCACCCGCAACCCGCTGGTGTACCAGGGACCATTCGAATCGTTGGGTAAAGAGTTCCGGTTCAAGGTGATCCCGCACTCGCGGACCGCACTCTCGGCCTGCCGGCCGGTGAGCCCGAAGGGACGAACATCGATCAGCAAAAGATGGTTATCCGTACCGCCGGTGGCAACCTCCATCCCCTGCGCCAAACAAGCTTCGGCCAGACTCCTCGCGTTCTCCACAATCCGGCGGGCGTAAGCCTGAAACTCTTCCGTATTGGCTTCAGTCAAAGCCACCGCCTTAGCCGCCATGACATGGGGCAGTGGGCCACCGATCACGAGCGGACAACCTTTATCCACATGCTCCGCGTATTCTTTGGTACAAAGGATCAGTCCGCCACGGGGACCCCGTAAGGTTTTATGGGTTGTGGTCGTTACCACATGGGCATGGGCGACCGGATTATAATCACCAGTAAAGACCCCACCCGCCACCAGACCGGCAAAATGGGCCATATCAACCATGAGCACTGCTCCAACATCATCCGCAATCTGGCGCAACCGTTTAAAATTGATCGCCCGCGGGTACGCACTATAGCCCGCCAGCAAGATGAGGGGTTTAACCTCTGCCGCCTGCCGGGCGAGGGCGTCGTAATCAAGGAGGCCGGTTTCTAGATCAACCCCGTAACTAAAGGCCTCAAACATCTGGGCGGAGACATTGTGGCGGTAACCATGGGTCAGGTGTCCCCCCGCGTAATAGTCCATCCCCAAAAGCCGCTGGTTCCCTAGGAGCTGCCGAAGTTTATTCCAATCGTCTTCGTTTAGTTGGCTCGGATCTTTAACCCCTAAGTCTTCTAGGGCTGGGGTTTTAACCTTCGCATTTAAGATCGCCCAGAAAGCAACCAAGTTAGCATCAGCACCGCTATGGGGCTGCACATAAGCATGCTCCGCCCCAAACAAACGGCAAGCCTCAGCTACCGCATAGCTTTCCACCTGGTCGACATTGTCACAACCGGCATAAAAACGGTGAAACGGATACCCTTCCGCATACTTATCCGTAAGAAGATTACCCATCGCCAGCTGACAAGGGAGGGATGAGTAATTTTCACTGGCAATCAACTTTAAGTTGTTCCTTTGGTCGCGTAACTCGTTAACAATATCCCGTGCAATAGCCGGGGCCACTTTCGCCACTTCTTCCAGACTGGCCAGATAAGCCAAGAACCCAGTGTTTAAAGCAGCAGGATCCGTTGCCGCTAAGTACTCTTTGAGGGCTGAATTCTTCATCGTCGCTCTGTACTCCTCACTTTCTTCGTAACCAATTCTTATTCTAAAAATAATATCATCTCTCGTTTATTTGTCAATTTTCCATCGAAATCAACTCGGCTAAAGGGTTGTTAACATTTATGGTTATAACCTTCGCCATTAGTTAATACTTTTTACAAAGGGTTAAGTCGATTAAGCGCGAATATAATTTAGAACATGAAAAGATTTATTCCTTTGCCCGGAGTGTTGTGAAGGAGGATTATTATTTATGAAGAGAATCGTCTTAACCGGTGGCGGCACGGCTGGCCATGTCATGCCCAACCTGGCCCTACTTCCTAAATTGCACCAGAGTGGATGGGAAGTATTATATAT
>JAAZDX010000182.1 GCA_012512605.1 Bacillota bacterium | reverse complement strand
GCTCATTGACTACGATCTCCGCATCAGGTCCTATACCCTTGATCTCAAGCCGAAAGTCGCCCAAACCCGCCAGCGCAACAAGGGTAAAATCAGGAAAAAGGGAAGTAAGATCTTCCAGTAACAGGTCTTCGCCACTGGCTTCTAAGGCATAGGAGGGCTGATCTTTCCACTCCGCCCGCCCGGTCAGTTTGATCTGTCCAGCCGGGGTTAACAGAAACGAATCGTTCAAGGT
Source organism: Bacillota bacterium (assembly GCA_012512605.1). GTDB lineage: Bacteria > Bacillota > UBA4882 > UBA10575 > UBA10575 > Capillibacterium. The sequence goes on along the minus strand of JAAZDX010000182.1, from coordinate 7,083 downwards.
CAGTCGTCCGTGTTCCGCCTCCCCCTTGAGCTTCAAAACACCAAGATCCTGACCGTTATAGGTTAAATCATAGATTTCAAGCCAGCCTTCGCCCTTGATCCGCTGGCGCTCCAGCCAGTTCCCCTCCACCTGCAACAATCCATTAATGTCGCCGCTGAAAACGGTAAAGGGGTGGGGCAACAACCGGTCATCCGGTTTGAACCCGTGCAGCAAGAGGTTCCCTTGAAAATCACCGGTCCCAGACTGGAGAGAACCGGTCGCCATCAGTGTGCCCTCGTTTTCCTGAAGGGTTGCCCGTACCGCCAGTCGGTCCCCGTCGCTACGCAACAAGAGTTGGAGCTGATCATAATGGTAACGGTCCACGCTACCAGCAGTAACCACCAGCTCCGCCTCGCCCGCCAGCGCCGCAAGTTGACCGTCCAAGATCAGGTTAAGATCAGCTGTCCCGGTCAACGCGGGAATTGATTCTTCCCCCCATAACGACGGCGGGAGTCGGTTCAGATCAACCGCCTTTGCCTTCACGGCCAACCGTAGAACAGGATCGCTGTTCAATTGGCCTACCTCGCCGCGGACAACCGCTTGTCCACCCAAGGCCTGCACGGTCAACCGGTCAATCTGAAGCTGGTCCTTGGGCCAGTAGTAGACGCCGCTTAGCTTTAGGACTGGCAAGGTAGTGCCCGCCACCTGTAGTTGCCGGGCAGCCAGCTCACCTTTGATCTCTGGTGCCGTTAAACGGCCACGGACGTGGAACGTTCCATCAAGGTTACCGCCAGTCAATAGAAGCTTGTCTGAACCAAGGGTTTCAAGGGGGAAATGTTTGATTTCGCCTTTTAAATCTAGAGTCGGATCGGAAAAATCGCGGATCTGCCCCTGCAGGAAGAAGGGGGCCCCGCCGATGCGCCCCTGCAAATAAGAGAGCTGGAGACCATCACTGGAGAGCCGTGCCAACAACCCCAGCTCGTCCAGGGCAGTGGTGTACCCGGGAACCGTCAACTGGCCGTCCGCCATGCGTACTTCCCCCGTGAGCCGTGGGGCGCTGAGGTTACCACCAACTTGTAGGTTCAAATCGACCAGTCCCGCCAGGTCCACGGCTGCCAATTGGGGGATGACACCAGTCCAGTCCGCCGGATTCAAACCGGTCGCATAAAGCTTCACATCCAGATCAAGGGAAGTGGTCGCCAGGTTTCCTTTAAGACGAATCCGACCTCCCCGGTAATCACTCTTCAGGTTTTGCACTGTAATTCCAGTGGATGAAACCATCAGATCAGCGTCCAAGCCTTCCAGGGGATATGGTAAAGCCGCGAGCTTCCACCGGGAATCAGCAAAAGCCATCCGAGCGGAGTCCAGCCTCACTTTGCCTTCTTGGATTAACAACGCCACCTCGGAACTGATCTTCCCCGCCACTACCTTGAACTCTTGCTCGTACCCGAGAAGGCGAAAGACCTTCTCTCCCCACAATGGCGCCGAAGCGGCGCTGGCCTTAATCCCCAACTTTCCTTGTTTACGTTGGAAGGTATAGGCCAGTTCCACTGTGGCCGCCGCATTCGGGTCAAGCATACTTTTCCCTTCTCCGGTAACCCGGATTTGGGGAAAACTACGCAGGTCGACACGGCCGTTCAACTGCTCAAAATTGCCCCAATCCCATTTCCGCCCGGCTTCTTCCATGATCAAGCGACAATTGTAAAGACCGAGCGTGATCGGTAAAATCCCGCCCCCACCTTCACCGCTGTCAGGGTCGTAACGGAAAAGATTGAGGGTCTCCCATAACCAGACCGTCGTTGTCATTAGATCAAGGTTCCGCATCCCTTTCTCTACGGACCCGGTGGTCAACAGTTTGAACCAGTCCAAGCTAACGCGGATTTTCGCCGCCGTTAAAACCGGTTTCCCTTCCGCGCTGCGGATCTCCACCCCCCTAAGCTCCGGGGCGAAAAAGAAAAGACCAACCTCGTTGATCTGCACCTCAGCGGAGAGAAAACGGGACATCTCGTTCTCCACCAGGTTTTTAATCCGCCCTGCCAGCTCAGTAGAAGGAAAAACCTTAACACCCCAAAAGAAGATGACACCTATCAAAAGAACAAAAAAGACAAGAAGGAACTGGATTTTTCCTGTTTTCAACCGCAAACCCTGTTCCCTCCTTCTTTCTGTCTTTAATATGGCGTTTTACGTTGTCCGGTTCCGGTTGGCAACGGAGAATTAACACGTGTTATATCATCATATAGAAACGAACCAATACGAACTCTGGTTCCCATCATTTTTGCAAACTGTCTAAGGCTCGTTTGTTTCATTACTGGCTTCGGGCTCATATCTTAACCACACCGGCGCTTCTTTCCCGAGTGACGGTAAAACTTCAAGTTTAATCTGTTCCTCTCCCATAATCAAATAAGGGGTGTCCATGGTTTGATAGTCATGGCTGGAAACATCCTCCGCTGTTTCTTCCTCATCCTCTAGCGGCTCCTCGTCACGGGTTTCCGGTAATTCCGGGGTCCGCACTTCCGCAGGCAGAAACTCGGCTACCAATTGGTTATTCCGAAGTCTGGTGCGGTAATCGGCCAATCTTTCTTCCAGACTACTGTCCGATTGGTATAAATCCGTATTATTATATAACTCTTCATCGGCACTCCCTTGTTCCCCTGGGGCAAAACTGTACTCATTCCCATAAACCACCAGAAGCCATTGGCCTGGGGTGGTTGGAAGCTCGACTTCGAATTCCGTCTCCATTACTTCCCCCCGAAACGGAAGCAAGTGGACGGTGAGGGTGACTCTTTCACCCGGCGCAAACTCCTCCTTCGGAAGTTCAACCTTGACAATCTTCGCCTTCAACAGCTCAGGATGGATCTTTACTTGCACCTGGACGCTGACCAGTTCCGGGTGGACATATTCGTTGCTTGTGATCACCCGGAGAAGGTCCCCCAGTTCCTGCACGGCCACCGCGGCCACGTCCGTTCCACAGAACAGATTTTCCCGCTGGAAGAGGGGAAAATTACCCCCGCTTAGCTCAAAATTGACGTGGGCGGTACCGGGACCGATCCGGTCCAAAGTCCGGTCAATCGTATCAATCACCCCAGCCAGGACCAAGCCGGGAAGAAGGTCTTCCTCGTTAACCACGGCAAAAGTATAGTTACAGACCAGACCCGATTCTTCATCGGAAACTTCGGTCGTTACTTCCACCATCCTCGGTAAAACACCGAATTCTCCAGCCACACCCGCCCCCCGGTCTTGGGTGATCCGTCCGCTGGCAGGGAGAGGCAACCCCAATTTAAAAGGAAGGTCTTGGCTATCGATCACGCCTAAAATCTCGGCACCGCCCACCCCGAATTCAACCTTTCCGCGATTCAAAAAAGAATGGCCAAAACCGAGGAACTTCTGCCCATCCAACCAGGTTAAAGTCCCCAAGGCCGTAACCATATAATCACCCTCAACCAGAGTGATGGTGAGGGCACTTCCCGGTTGCAACGGCTGACCTACCGGCGCATCTGCTTTTTTCGCCGCCCCCGTCAACGGAAGCAAGGTGGGAAGAGCCCTGCCCGGTCCCTGGTTTAACATAAATGCCCCTTGTTTTCCTAGGACATCGAGCAAGTATTGGCCCGCCCGGGGTCCGTAGCCGGAAAGAAATAAGGGAGTGGCCACCGGACGCGCCCGGAGCCAATTTCCGGAGGCTGGCTCTTGCCCAAGGGCCACCCCTTCAAACTCGGATAACTCGCCCTCAATAAAGTTGAAGGTCTCCGCCTCTTTTCTCGACCACAAGGTAAACATCTCTTCAATCGGCGTCACCATGGCGTACCGATGATCAGCATTATTAAACCCATAACCAATTGCGCCGATCAACTTATCCCCGACAAAAATTGGACTCCCGCTCATCCCGGCCGCCAAGGATTGCCCGCCGGTTAGTTTAATCAGAATCAGATGCCGAACGGTGCCGCTCCCTTGCATGATACCAACAATTTCAACCGGAAACGCTTCCACTTTTGTACCGGTAAACACAGTTAAGCCATGGCCAACCATCCCCGGTCGCAATGCGGATAAAGGAAGAAACGGATCGCCCGCCGTAATCTGCGTCCCGAGGACGAGAAGGAATAAGACGACAAGAATGGCTTTTTGTAGCCCGCTTCGAATTTTCATCCATAAACGCTCCTAAAATCGATTTTATCCTCATAACTCCTCAAGCAGCATTTTCATGATGATCAAAGTATATTAAAACACCCAAGTTATATAACTCCATTCGGTTTATATTCTTTTTACCGACCCAATATCCTTCAAGTTTTTCCCGGAAAAAGACCAAGGCAGGAAGAGAACTGCCCAACAGGGAAGAATAAAATTGATGAAGCCTTTTGAAGTTGTCGCCAAGGAAAAAGGGGGCTCCCGCAAAGGCTTCCAAATCAGACCTCATTATATCACATCGGGATTAACAAATAATTAATTCACCAAACATTTGGGGAAACCAGAAATTGTGGGATGGAGGACTTGTCATGACGGAAAAAGAAACCCAATTACGTTTCAGTCGGATGGAGAAGTTGGTCGGCGCGGCCGGTTTAACCGTGCTCCGGCAGGCACGAATCGCGGTGGTTGGTGTTGGTGGGGTCGGTTCTTTTGTGGTGGAAGCCCTAGCCCGCGCAGGCGTCGGTTGGTTAGTGTTGATCGACCACGATCAGGTCGACCTTTCCAATACCAACCGCCAGCTTCACGCTTTAACCGGAAATTATGGTCGGCCGAAAGTCGAGGTGATGGCCGAACGCGTTAGAGCGATTAATCCGGAGAGCATCGTCGTGCCCTGGCAAATCTTTGTCGGAAAGGAAAACCTCCCTTCCGTCCTGCACGGCGACCTTACTTATATTGTCGATGCCATTGATACGGTCACCGCCAAAATCGCCCTCATCCAGTATGCATTGGAACGGGAGATCCCCGTGATTTCGGCGATGGGTGCCGGAAATAAATTGGATCCTTTAGCGCTTAAGGTCGCCGATATCAGTAAAACCCATACCTGTCCTCTCGCCAAGGCCGTCCGCAAAGGATTGCGCGATTCTGGGATTACAACTGGCGTTAAAGTGGTCTTCTCCACCGAACCGGCGGTCCGGGTTCAAGAGGAAACTGCGGTAGCGCCCCCTGCCGGCAGCGGCTGTACTTCCTGCCCCCGAGCGTCAGCCGCAGAAACATGCGGCTGCCCCCGGCAGCGTCCAACACCGGGAACGATCTCCTATATGCCGTCCATGGTGGGGCTGGTCGTTGCCGCCGAAGTCATCCGCGACCTGTTGGGCCTGGAGCGCCGATCAGAAAAAGGGGGGTAAGCAGACCCCCCTCAAAAGATGACATGGCGCGCACTTTAGTCATCTTTTAGACGCAGCCGGATTTGAATGAAAAGCCAACATCCCGGCACTCACAGGTTAAGGGCAGTACTCACCCTCATCGGGGATGCTCAGACTTTTGGCGCCCGTTCATCCAGCTGCATTAAGATTATATCCACTTTCCTTCCGGTTTATGCATAGAATTTTAATCTTATTCCAAAAGCCATGTTCCTTCTTACCGCTTGCGATCATATTATAGACTAAAAGCAGGGCTTTACTTTAGAAAATACTAGTTTGATGAATTTTTTTTGGAGGGTGAAATAATGGGTTCTTTTAAAGGCGGGCATGATTCAATTTTGATGTTGGTCGTATTCATTATCCTCTTCTTGCTTATTCTCGGCTTTTTCTAATCCACGCTTTGACCGTTTCTGGCGTACTTGGCAGTCAACCGCTGGTTATCCGTACCGGCGCGGGGAACCCGTTTCCCCGCGCCGGTTTTTTATCGTATCCTGGTTCCCCGTAACTTATCACTCATGCCCCTTAACAAACCCTTGCTGGACCGAATGGTGTGTTCTTCGCTGACTTGAATTTCTTGGCCTGGCATTCTTATTTTTGCTTCTTTTGGATCTTCGCCCAAGTATCACGGAGCGAGACCGTCCGGTTAAACACCATTTTCTCGGCGGTGGAATCGGGATCAACACAGAAATAGCCGAGCCGTTCAAACTGGTAGCTACTCCCCGGCGTAGCCTCACGGAGGGTTGGTTCGACCATGGCAGAGGTTAAAACTTCAAGCGAACCAGGGTTAAGACACGCCGCAAAATCCTCAGCCGCGCTCGGATCCTCCACCGTAAAGAGGTGATCGTACAGCCGGACCTCCGCCGGTACCGCATGGGCCGCGGAGACCCAATGCAAGGTCGCGCGGACCTTCCGTCCGTCCGGGGCAGAACCCCCTTTCGTCTCCGGATCGTAAGTACAACGGAGCTCCACAACCTTGCCGGACTCGTCTTTGATCACGTCGGTACATTTGATGAAGTAACCATACCGTAAACGGACTTCCCGCCCGGGGGCTAAACGGTAAAATTTCTTAGGGGGATCTTCCATAAAATCGTCTTCCTCAATATAAAGGACCTTGGAGAAGGGCACTTTCCGGACCCCCATCGTCGGATCTTCCGGGTTATTCACCGCCTCTAGCTCTTCCACCTGGCCTTCCGGGTAGTTTTCGAGAACGACTTTGAGCGGCCGCAAGACGCCCATCACCCGGGGGGCATGTTTATTCAGATCTTCCCGCAGACAATGCTCCAGCAAGGCAATATCCACCATACTGTTGCTTTTGGCCACCCCAATCCGTTCACAGAAATCCCGGATCGCGGCGGGCGTATAACCGCGGCGGCGCAGGCCGGCAATGGTCGGCATCCGCGGGGCATCCCAGCCCTGCACGATTCCCCGTTCGACCAGCTGTAAAAGCTTGCGCTTACTCATCATCGTGTAAGTAAGGTTTAAGCGCGCAAACTCAATCTGCTGGGGTGCGCGGGGGACAGGAAGATGCTCGATAAACCAGTCGTATAGTGGACGGTGGTCCTCAAATTCCAAGGTACAAATGGAATGGGTGATCATTTCCAGTGCATCGGAGAGCGGGTGGGCAAAATCATACATTGGGTAGATGCACCACTGGTCACCGGTCCGGTGGTGGGGCACCCGTAAAATCCGGTAAATCACCGGGTCCCGCATATTCAGGTTGGGCGAGGCCATATCAATCTTGGCGCGTAGGACCCGTGAACCGTCGGGAAACTCCCCGGCCCGCATC
>JAAZDX010000181.1 GCA_012512605.1 Bacillota bacterium | reverse complement strand
TACCTGAGGTTGATGTGCTTGTGATCGGCGGGGGGGTGGTGGGGGCAGCGCTAATCCGTGAGCTATCCCGTTACGAGCTTGCTCTTTTGTTAGTGGAGAAAGAAGTGGATGTCTCGTTTGGTACTTCCAAAGCAAACAGTGGAATTGTCCATTCAGGCCTTCATGACCGGCCGGGGACGTTAAAAGCGCAATTGTCAGTCCGGGGCTGTCAGTTATTTCCGGAACTGGCGGCAGAGTTAGGGTTCTTATACAAACAAAACGGAGCGGTGGTGGTCGTCCGTTCCCGCGAAGAATTGGCCGGGCTGGAGAAGTTGCGGGAAAACGGCCGGGCCAATGGGGTAAAGGGACTTTCGTTATTAAGACGGGAAGAGTTAAGACGGATCGAACCAAACCTATCACCGGACCTGGCCGGCGGACTTTTGGCGCCCAGCGGGGGAATTGTGGTCCCCTTTGACCTGGTTTTTGCTTTGACCGAAAATGCCGTGGCTAACGGAGCCAGATTGATGGTTGGCACTGAAGTGCTGGGGATCAAGGAAGAAAAAGACGGTTTTTTGGTTCGGACCAACCGGCGGCCGCTCCGGGCCAAGGTCATCGTTAATGCCGCTGGTCTATACGGGGGCGCGGTGGCGGCGATGGGCGGCGACCATTCCATCCAGCTTTACGCCCGGAAGGGAGAAGAATATCTTTTTGACCGAAAGCTTGAAGGCTTGGTGCAGCGGACGGTATTTCCGTTGCCGTCTGAAGTCTCAAAAGGGATTCTCGTCATTCCAACCGTGGATGGCAATATTATGATCGGACCAACCGCACACCGGGTGGAGAACTATGATCTAAGCACTTCCCTTACGGGCTGGAATGAGATTTATAGCGAAGCCCGGAAACTGGTTCCTACGCTAGAGCCAGCCGACCTGATTACCGCCTTTTCGGGATTACGGGCCGTCGGAACGACCGGAGATTTTATGATTGCACCGTCCATCAATTCACCCCGCTTTATTAATGCGGTCGGTATTGAATCGCCAGGGTTGACGGCAGCGCCGGCGATTGCCGAATATATTGTCGAACTGATCAAAGACAGCGGGCTGGATCTGCGGCCGAAGCGCAAGTTTAACCCTGTCCGGTCGGTGGTGCGGTTACGTGATTTGGATCCTAAGGCCCAAGCGGCGCTAATGCAGAAGGATCCGGCCTACGGTGAAATTGTCTGCCGGTGCGAAATGGTCAGTGCGGGAGAGATTCGGGATGCAGTCCGCCGTGGAGCCACAACTTTGGACGGAGTTAAGTTGCGGACCAGAAGTGGAATGGGTAGATGTCAAGGGGGATTTTGCACCCCCAAGGTCATCCGGTTGATCAGCGATGAATTGGGTTTACCGCCGGAGCAGATTAGTAAGAACGGACCCGGCAGCGAATTGCTTTTTGGGAGGTTAAGGGGAGCCCAAGAGGAGATGGTAAAGGAGGAAAAACAACGTGCTTAACACCAGAGCGGTTGATCTTGTTGTTGTTGGCGGCGGACCGGCGGGGATGGCGGCAGCAGTGGCGGCAGCCGAGGCCGGGGTGGAAGAGATCATCCTCTTGGAACGCCAAGAAAGGTTAGGAGGCATTTTACCCCAATGCATCCATAATGGTTTTGGCCTTCGCTTTTTTAAAGAAGAACTGACCGGTCCGGAATATGCCCACCGGTTTCTGCTTGAACTGGAAAAACACTCCGGGATCGAAGTTAAGACGGAAACGATGGTGATCGAGGTTACCGCCGATCGGCGGGTGGTGACGGTCAGCGCCGCGGAAGGGTTGGTATGTTACAAAGCGCGCGCGGTGATTTTGGCGATGGGTTGCCGAGAACGTCCGCGGGGCGCGATTAATATCCCGGGAACACGGCCGGCGGGGATCTATACGGCCGGGTCACTCCAGTACTTAATGAATATTGAAGGTTTTTCACCCGGGCGGACGGCGGTTATTTTAGGGTCCGGGGACATTGGTTTGATTATGGCGCGCCGTTTGACCTTGGAAGGGATTCGGGTCGGGGCGGTATTGGAATTAATGCCCTATTCCAATGGGTTAAACCGTAATGTGGTGCAGTGCCTTGAGGACTTTAATATTCCGTTGTACTTAAGCCATACGGTAACGGCGATCCACGGGGAAAAGCGGGTCGAAAAAGTGAGCGTGGCACCGGTTGATGCAGATCGTAAGCCGCAGATGGAAAAGGGGTTTGACTTAGCCTGTGATACTCTGGTTCTTTCGGTCGGTCTGATTCCGGAAAATGAACTTTCTTTACAGGCCGGGGTGGAGCTTGATCCAACAACCGGCGGACCGGTGGTTGATTCATTTTATCACACTAACGTAGAAGGGGTCTTTGCCTGCGGCAATGTTGCCCACGTGCATGATGTGGTCGATGATGTTAGCACCGAAAGCGCTATTGCCGGACGGGCGGCCGCGGCCTACCTTAGGGGAGAGACAAAGGGAAACCGGTGGATACCGGTAAAAGCGGGTCGGAATATCCGTTCCGTTGTTCCCCAACGGGTTGTGGTCGGGCAAACGACCCCCCTCTATATCCGCGCTCGTTTCCCGGAAAGAAATGCCGTATTACACGTGGGAAAGGGACGCGCCAAGCAACGAATTGTATCGCCTGGCGAAACCATTTATTATACGGTGAAACCGGAAGACATCTGTGAAAACGAAGGTTTCATTGGAGTAAGCTTGGAAGGGGGAACGGTTGATGACTGAGTTGACCTGTATTGTGTGTCCGGTCGGCTGCCGGATTAGGGTTGAGCGGGATGGGAATGAACTAAAAATATCCGGTCATGGCTGCCCCCGGGGTTTGACGTACGCGCGGGAAGAAATAACCGCTCCGAAGCGGATTTTGACCGCTGTCGTAAAAGTGGCGGGGAGTAAAAGGATGCTTCCGGTGAAGACAAAGGTGGCGATCCCGAAGGCGAAGCTCTTCCCGGCGATGCAGGAAATAAAGGCCATTACCGTATCTTCCCCGGTGACAGTCGGTCAGGTGATCACGGACAATCTGGCGGAGTCCGGCGTTCCTTTGGTGGCAACGGGAACGATTCCCGGTGATGATTAAAAGCCATACAATCTTACGCAAAAGAGGAAATCTAAAACCACTGTGAAAGGAGATGGATTTCCTCTTTTGCTTTCGGAAGAGCCCTTGACAGCAAATGTATAGTGCTATAAGATAATGGTAACTAAAGGTTAACATCGATGCTAAAGAGAGTGTGAAGAGATTAGGCATTGGAAAAACCGCTGGATTGACGGCGGGGTTGCAATGCCGTTTTTATTTGAATAAAAAAGTTAAGGAGGGGTCATCGACGTGAGCGAACAAGACCGTTATATCTTGGCGATCGACCAAGGAACAACCGGAACGACAATTTTGTTGGTTAATGCGCAAGGAAAAATACTCCATAAATACTACCGGACCTTTCCCCAAAGTTACCCGCAACCGGGTTGGGTCGAACATGATCCCGAGGCAATCTGGGAAACGGTGCATACGGGAATCAAAGAAATTTTGGCGCTGCCGTTCGTGGCGATCGGGATTACAAACCAGCGGGAGACGGTTGTGGTCTGGGAGTCCGGGACAGGGCGTCCCGTTTATCCGGCGATTGTCTGGCAATGCCGACGGACCGCCGATTACTGTACAAAACTTAACGCTGAAGGCCTTGATACCTGGGTCACCGAAAAAACAGGGTTACGGATCGACCCCTATTTTTCCGCCACCAAACTGAAATGGATCTTAGACCACGTTCCTGGGGCGCGCAAACGGGCCCAACAGGGGGAATTGATCGGGGGAACCATTGATTCCTGGTTGATCTGGAAATTAACCGGCGGGAAAAGCCATGTTACCGATTATTCGAACGCTTCTCGCACTTTATTATTTAACATTCATGACTGTGGATGGGACCAAGATTTACTGGAACAGTTTGCAATCCCCCGGAACATGTTACCGGAAGTGAAGCCTTCGGTTGGTTTTTTCGGCGCGACGGAGACCACCCTTTTTGGGCGGTCGATTCCCATCACCGGCGTGTTCGGTGACCAGCAAGCCGCCCTTTTCGGGCAGGGTTGTCTGGAACCGGGAAGTATGAAAAACACTTATGGCACCAGTTGTTTTCTCTTGATGAATACCGGTGAAAAGTGTTATTCCCCGGAATACGGCCTTTTATCTAGCAT
>JAAZDX010000180.1 GCA_012512605.1 Bacillota bacterium | reverse complement strand
GTGAAGGGTGAGCATTAATCCGCAGTCACTGTAGCGCCAGCGCTGGTTGGAGAGGAAATTCCCTAGGGAATAAGCGATCAAACAAGTTTTGGGATAACGGGTAAAAGGGTCGGTGATCACTACTTTTTCGAGCGGTCTGATGACATGGGGATGACTGCCCAGGATCACATCCACCCCCAATGCTCAGAGCTGATGGCAGAGCTGTTGGTCGGCCAAGGTCGGGTAACGGACATACTCATCACCGTAATGGAGCGCCATGATGATCCCATCCACCCCGGCGGCTTTTAACTTTTGAATCTGTCCCCCAAGTTTGGCAAAATTAAGGGTATTAAGCACCCAACATTTATCCGGAGGCGGGGAAAGGCCGTTAGTTATGGTCGTATAGGAGAGGAAAGCCAGCTTTATTCCGTTGGCCTCCACTAAGTGATAGGGTTTTTGTTGTAAACGCTTTCTGGTGCCGGTGGTTGGGAGGCCGGCGGCTTCTAGATGGTCAAGGGTACTAATAATGCCGTTTACTCCGAGATCCAACGAATGGTTATGGGCGGTAAAGACCAGATCAAAACCTGCCCACCGCAGGGCTTCCGCCAGTTGGTAAGGGGTGTTGAATCGGGGGTAACCGGATAATTGATCGGAACTACTGGTCAGTGATGTTTCCAACACACAAACGCTTATATCCGCGGCACATAAAGCAGTCTTGAGGGGGGCAAAAATTGGGCGGAAATCATAGCTTTGCTCTTCAGGCGAAAAGGCGGAGTTGACGACCGGCATATGCATGATCAGATCGCCAACGGCAGTCAGAGTGATGCCGGGTGACACCACCGGGTCCATGCCGATGGAGGGCAGGATGGCAGCGCTCAGATTAACGGCGACAAACAAGGCGAAAGTGGGAAGTAGCCGGTAAAACTTATTCCTGGGAATGGCTTGCAGCATCTTCTGCACACTTCCTTTTAAAAATGGATCTTTCGACATCATTTAAGAGATAAGCGGTTAGCAGTCGTCTTTTTTTAATCGCGACAAGGGGTAACAACAGGTAACAATTTAATTCGACTAAGCATAACTAATTCCCTTTTTCTGGCTATTTCGGTTAGAAAGGGATGAATTTAATTAAATGAAAAGGGCTTACTGGCGGATTAGCGAAATAGAATAAGACTAATGATATTGGTCCGGAGGTGGGAAAGTGCGTACCTTGCAACAGAAAATAATTGCCGAGAATCACCGGCGGGAGGAAACCTTTCTCTCGCCCTATGCCTGCCCCAGCCGTCTAGGAGTCCGTTTTCACCCTGAGGCGGAGAAGATTCCTGATGCCGAAAATATCCGCCCGGCCTTTTTTCATGATACGGACAAAATCATTCATTCTTTGGCTTATACCCGGTATATTGATAAAACCCAAGTCTTTGCTTTATTTGATAACGACCATATTACCCACCGGGTTTTACATGTGCAGTTTGTGTCGAAGATTGCGCGGGTGATCGGCCGTTGTCTACGCTTGAATGAAGACTTGATTGAGGCCATCGCCCTCGGTCATGATCTGGGGCACACCCCGTACGGTCATGACGGGGAGCGTTTTCTTAATGAACTCTGTACCGAGGCGGGGGTCGGCTTTTTTTGCCATAACGCCCAGAGTGTTCGGTTTCTGATGGAACTGGAACATGGTGGGCGCGGCTTAAACTTGACGCTTCAGGTTTTGGACGGGATCCTAGCCCATAACGGTGAGATTCTTAACGAACGCCTTGTTCCAGTGGCTGGGAAGACCACGGAACAGTTTCTCCGCGAGTATGAACGCTGTTTTCAGGTTGAAGACTACAGTAAAGAGATTTACCCCATGACTTTGGAAGGTTGTTTGGTGCGGGTCTGCGACATCATTGCCTATATTGGCCGGGATATCGAGGATGCGATTACGGTTGGGTTGATCAAACGGGCGGATCTGCCCCGGAGTATTGTCCGTGTCCTTGGTGACCGTAATGACCGGATCATCAACACCCTGGCCTTGGATGTGATCGAACAAAGCTACGGACAGAATTATATCGGGTTCAGCAAAGATATTTACCAAGCCCTGCAGGACCTGAAGGCTTTCAATTACGAACAGATCTATTTCCATCCGCTCGTGAAAAGCCAGGACCGGAAGATTCAAGGCCTGTTCCGCTCCCTCTTCCACCGTTATGTGCAGGATATTGAAGAGCAGAATCGGTCCTCGCCGGTTTTTCGCCACTTTTTGGAGAACATGAACGCGGAATACTGCCGGAATAATCCTCCGGCGCGGATGGCTGCCGATTTTATTGCCGCCATGACCGATGATTTTTTCAACCAACAATTTAAGGATCTCTTCTTCCCAACCCGGTTCGGTTTGAAAATCCACGAAAAAAGGCCGAATTAGCCTTGACGAACAGATGTTTGCCATGGGAAAATTAGATGGGAGTAAGCAGCGGGAGGAGATGGAGTTGAGCGGGAGGATACCCAGGCGCAGGATTATTCATCTTGATATGGACGCCTTTTTTGCCGCCATCGAACAGCTGGACAATCCGGCCTACCGTGGTAAGCCGGTGATTGTTGGCGGCTCTCCCCATTCGCGGGGTGTGGTTTCCACCTGTTCCTATGAAGCCCGGAAATTTGGTGTTCATTCGGCGATGCCCTTGCGGGAGGCCGGCCATCGCTGCCCCCACGGGATCTTTGTTCCGGGACGGATGCAAAGATACCAGGAAGTTTCGGCGGCAATTATGAAACTACTCCGGGAATACACGCCCTTGGTCGAGCCCCTTTCCTGCGACGAAGCCTTCCTTGATGTCACCGGCTCCGAACAGTTATTTGGACCGGCAGAAGTGATTGCCCGCCAAATCGTCGACCGTATCGCTTCCGAACTGGGGCTTTCCGCTTCGGTTGGCGTTGCCCCCAATAAGTTTTTGGCCAAATTGGCGTCGGATCTAAAAAAACCAAAGGGATTTGTGGTGGTCCGTGAGGAAGAAGTACTTTCGTTTCTTGCACCGCTACCCATCGCACGGATCTGGGGGGTAGGCCCGAAAACCACAACCCAATTAAGGAAGATGGGCCTGTTGACCATCGGTCATCTGCAGGAGCTTTCCCTGGCTTATCTCCAGGAAAAACTGGGTGATCTCGGGATCCACCTCTTTCGTTTAGCCCGTGGCATTGATGACCGTCCGGTCGAACCCGGCACAACCGTCAAAAGTATCGGCCATGAGACCACCTTTCAAGAAGATACTGCCGACCGGGAGTTCCTTGAGGAGACCCTATGGCGCCTTGCGGAAAAGATCGCCCGGCGTCTGCGCCGTAAAGGTCTGGTCGGGAAGGTGATCACCATTAAACTTAGGGATCAGGATTTTCAGACGATCACCCGGCGGTCTACCCTTTACCAAGCGACCGATTTTGAAGAAGTAATCTTCCACACCGCCCGCCAGTTGGCAGAGGCGAACGCATGGGGCCGAAAACCACTGCGCCTTATCGGGGTGAGTGTATCGGGTTTACAAACCCGTGAAAGCAGGCAAGAGCCATTGTTTACCACGACTGACGATCAGGATCTCCGCGCTTTACATCAGACCCTGGACCGGATCCGGGAACGTTTTGGTGAGACCGCCATTACCCGGGCGCGCTTTTTAAAATAAGCGCCGTACGGCCCGTTAAGTTCGGATGCGAGGAATAAACACCACTCTCTTGGGGAGGATAACTTGTTAGGATAGGTATCCAACCAGGGGAGAGGTGGCCGAACTGAAGCGGGCAAAACTAATCTTATTTTTATTTTTCTGTTCCCTCCTGATGATCGGACAAGTAAGAGCAGCCGAAACCGATTACGAGTGGACGATCCGGATTAACATCCCGGCGACCACCTTGGAGTTGCTCCGCTATGGTGAAGTGTGGCGGAGCTTTCCGGTTGCAGTTGGTAAACAGTCAACACCAACGCCCCTTGGTCGCTTTACGATTGACGTGATTATTGAGAATCCCATCTGGTATCCGGCAGGCCGGTCCCCAATCCCACCCGGAGTAGAAAATCCGCTGGGTCGCTACTGGTTGGGTTTAAGCCTCAAAGGCTACGGGATCCATGGTAATAATAATCCACTCTCCATTGGTTACCCGCAATCCAACGGCTGTATCCGCATGCACAACCTGGATGTGGAGCTCTTGGTGGGGTTGGTGCGTGTCGGGACACCGGTGGAGATTCTTTACCAGACCGTTAAGGTAGATGCGGTGGGGGACAGAATCTGGTTAACCCTTTACCCCGATTATTACCGGCGCTATACCCGGGTCCAGGAAGAAATTACGGCTGTTTTGGGGCAGAAGGCTCTACGCTATCGGGTGCATTGGGCCGGCCGTTGGTGGTTGTTGGCCGAGGATAGGCCGCAAGTGATCGAACTTCCCCAAGAACTTCAGTTAGTGTTGGATGGGGAAAAATACGCGGAAAACGCTTTTCTCTGGGGCGAGCAAGCGTTTCTCCCGGCCACACTTGCCGGTTTATGGGGCGAGGTTAGCGCCGCGCCCTATATTGAACTGGTGGAATTTATGCGGACCTATGCTGGACAAGTGCATGGCATCTTCGACCAACAAACAAAGACCATTGACCTCCATACGTTACGGATCTACTATAATGGCCGCTTGTTTCCCCGACGCGGCTGGTTCCAAGAGGAACCCTATCTTCCGCGTGAACTAGTCGAGCTGCTGGCGCAAGATTTTGGTCCACCGCGGCAGCCGGAGTTGTTGTGGACAAACCCGGAGGAAGACCGGTGGCTTCCTTTGTCTGTGCTCGTGCTGTGTTGGCCAGGGATTGAAGTGAACTTCGATGCGGCGCAGTGGGTGCTTACGCTTGGGCGTTGAAAACAAAAAAAACCGCCCCAGAACGAATGGGGCGGTTTGTGTCTTCTTTTCGCTAGCCCAGGATTTTCCCTAAGGCCATGGCGGTCAGTTCAATCCGGGCAAATTCTTTAATCCGTTCCCAATCTCGCGCTAAGATTGCACCACTTAAGTCTCGGGTGATCCCCAGATAACCTGAGACGGCGCTGGTGAGACGGTCGCGACTGATCGTATCAAGGTAGGCCCAGTCTTGAACAAGGATGGATTCGGCTTCTTCCGCCGTCAGACCAATCTTGAGCAATTGGTTATAGAGCTCTCCTTTGATCCCTTCTTTGACTTCATCCCAATTACCTGCTAAGATTGAGGCGATCTGTTCCGTGGTGAGACGCCCTTCTACTAAGGCGCTTAAACGGCTCAAGAGGTCAGCTTTGTTTACTTCGCCAAAAGCTTTCACCACGGTCGGTTCATTATTACGGTTGTAATAGATGGTAATTTGGTCTTCCTTGGTTAAGGTATCGACGGTCGTGGTGATGTTGTTCCGTAACACCACAGCTTCCGAGGGAATGACCGCGATTTCGATCTGGTCGTCGCCCTCCGGACGGACGGTGATTAGATTTGTTCCGGCTTCTGGCTGGTCGATAACTTGACCACGGACGGTTTTAAGGTTTAGTAATTGTTGAAGCATCCACGCCGTATCGGCCCGACTGGCTAGGCGGCTTGGGTTGAATTCGGGACTATAATACCGGGGCAAGAGCCCTAGTTTGGCCGCCATTTCAATCTGGTAAAAGGCCCAGTAATCCTCGGTTAAATCGGGAAAAGTCGGAATAAACTCCATAGTGTAGTGCTCCTCCTCGGTTCCGATCTTGAGGAGCCGGGTAAGCATGACTACCATCTCCGCTCTGGTGACCGGCGCTTCCGGTTTGAAGCTACCGTCCGGGTACCCGGTGATAATTTGGGTTTCGGCTAAAGCTTCAATATAATCTTCCGCCCAGTGTCCTTTTGTATCCGTAAATTGACCTTCGCGACTGGCCCCTTTGAGTTCATAAGCGGTAGCCAGTGTTTTGGCCAGTTCAGCCCGGGAGATGCTTTGGTCCGGGCGAAAGGAACCATCGGGGTATCCGTTGAGGATTCCTTGGTCGATGAGGCTTTTCACGCTATCCTCCACCCAGTGCCCGGCGATATCGGCCGGCATGGCTTGGACAACCGGAGTTACAAATAAGAAGACTAAAACGAGTAAAAGGGAAAGGATTAAACGGTGACGTAAAGAAATCATTGCTGTTCACTCCCTTGGTTTGTCGGACTACACCTTCTTAATTCGCGGATGTCATTGGGTATCCTTTATGTAAATCTTGGCCTGCTTGGTAAGAGAAAAAAAGAGAGGATTTTCCCGCCAAAGCTGGAATTAGTTAAAGTCGAAAAGGAGTGGGGGCTTTGCCGGAGATACTTTCGGTTTCACAGGTTACATTGTATATTAAACGTCTGCTCGAAAACGAACAAGCCCTGCAGCAAGTTTGGGTGAGTGGCGAGATCTCCAATTTCACCCTTCATTCTTCTGGACATATGTACTTCACCCTAAAGGATGAGGCTTCCCGGCTCCGGGCCGTAATGTTTAGGCGGGAAAACCAATGGCTGAAATTCCGGCCATACAACGGGTTGGAAGTGGTTGTTTGCGGCCGGATTGCCGTTTACCCGAAGAACGGCGAATACCAACTTTATGTCGAACTGATGGAGGCCGCCGGACTGGGTTCGCTTTATCTGGCTTTTGAGCAGCTTAAGGCGCGTTTGGCCCAAGAAGGGCTTTTTGCCCCGGAGCGAAAAAAACCGCTTCCCAGTTTACCCCGGAAGATCGGTGTCATTACCTCTCCGACCGGGGCGGCGGTGCGGGATATCATTAAAGTTTTACGCCGCCGCCATGCACGCGTGGATATCCTCCTCATTCCCGCCCAAGTGCAAGGTGATACAGCCCCGGCCAGTTTGATTGCGGCCTTGCAAACCGCCGGGCTTTTGCCAGATTTGGATTTGGTCATTATCGGTCGGGGCGGCGGTTCGGCTGAGGAGTTATGGGCTTTTAATGACGAAGGCGTTGCCCGCGCGATTGCCGCTTGTCCCCATCCGGTCATCTCCGCGGTTGGGCATGAAACCGACTTTACCATTGCGGACTTGGTGGCTGATCTGCGGGCACCAACACCGTCTGGTGCCGCCGAACTGAGTGTTCCGGAGATTGATGAACTGCGCAACCAGATCAACTTGCGCACCGATAACCTCAAAGCATTGTTCTCCCGGCTCTGTGCGCGCAAACGGGCCCAAATCGACCGTTTGTCCTTTCATCCGGTTTTACAGCATCCGGACCGGATGGTCTTAGCCCGTCGGCAACAAGTGGATGAAGAAATGGAAGCTTTGGTGCGGTCGATGCAGGCTGCGCTCCAGGAGCGCAGGAAGGATCTGATGCAGAAGATGGAACAGCTGGAGATGGTCAGTCCTTTGGCGGTTTTGAACCGTGGCTATAGTATATGCTTCCGGGACACCGATGGTAAGTTGGTACGGGAGGCGGGGGAGGTCGCGCCGGGGGAGGTTTTACGCATTACCTTCCGTCGTGGGCAGCTCCGCACCAAGGTGGCAGAAGTGAAAAAGGATGTGATGACATGGGCGAAAAAATAACGGAGAAGACCTTTGAAGAAGCGCTAGCCCGCCTAGAGTTTATCATCGGTGAATTGGAAAAAGGCGAGTTGAATCTGGATGAAAGTTTAAAACTATTTGAAGAAGGGATCGGTCTTGCCCGCCATTGTAATGCTAAACTTGACGAAGCCCAAGGCAAAGTGGAGCTGCTTTTGGGGGTTGAGGACGGTGTGGCGAAGACAGCCCCTTTCCAGCCGGAGGAGGAATAAGCTTGAACCGACCGGAACTCCAGTTTTATAAAGAAAAGATTGAAGAAGCCCTTGATTTGTATCTACCAAAATCTACCTGCGTTCCGGAGATAATACATGAAGCGATGCGCTACAGCGTTTGTGGCGGCGGAAAAAAGATCCGGGGGGTACTAGCCCTGATCGCTTGTGAGGTGGCGGGCGGGCGGTGGCAAGATGCCCTCCCTGCAGCGTGCGCGCTAGAGATGATCCACGCCTATTCCTTGAT
>JAAZDX010000179.1 GCA_012512605.1 Bacillota bacterium | reverse complement strand
TTCAGAAGAGCGAGGGAAACTTCGCGCGGGCTTTTGAGGCCTTGCGCCTTTAATTGTTGGTCTAACCAGGCCCGATCTAGATTGACCCCTTTGAGGTTGGCATCGATTACGGCCCCGTCGTAGATCAGTTCGGTACTAATCCCCCGGTATTTTGTGGGGATTTTTAGATCATCCGGGGTTACCTCCGCATACTGACTCTTTTTTAGAACCGAAATCTTTCCATCTGTCTCCAAGATGGCAAATTCCACTACCTTTAAATCAAAGATTTTTTGGTGCCGCAACTGGGTCAGCAGATCGTCAATGGTAAACCGCATCTTCTTGAGGTTTTTCTCCATGATTTGCCCGTTTTTGATCAGAATTACCGGTTCACCGTTGATATATTTGGCGACCCCGCGGAAATGTAAAGTGATCCATTGGAGGAACCAAACGGCCGCGGTCCATGTGGCCAGTCCAACCCAATGGGGCCACGCCCGGCTGGAAAGATCGGTGGTTAAGGTGGCGGCAATGGAGCCGATGGTAATCCCGAGAATATAGTCGAAGAAGGTTAATTCACTGACCTGTTGCTTTCCCAGGAGGCGGGTGAAGATGAGGAGGGTAAGGAAAGAAATTATCCCCCGCACAAAGACCACGGCTGCTTCGTTCAAGGGCCTACCTCCTCTTAGAAAAAATCAGGCTTCTTTAGTTTGTCCTTTTCGTATAGATCAATATATAACTCACCAGCGCTCCCCTTTCGCCCCCGAAACCGTAAGAAACATACCCCTTTCTTCCAAGACCCTGCTGTAGTTTGCTGCTGGGATCCATAGGCCGGTCTCCGGCAATAGTCTTTAGACAGCTCCTTTTCTAGAATTTGCTTTAGGGCTAGTTTTTGATGTTGACCAATTAATATGCACCAAGATAGGTAAAAGAATGGAACGAACCTTTATTGCACTGCCCATGGGCACCACAAACAATAAAAAATCGGAGGCCTTTGTTTATAAGGAGCTGCAGATGTTTAAGGAGTAAGTATTGTTTACTTTAGAATCTCTTCAATCTGCTGCAGTTCCGCCGGGGTAAAGTCAAGATTTTCGAGGGTACCGACACAGTCTTCGATCTGGCTGACTTTACTGGCACCGATCAAGACCGAAGTCAGCTGCTCTTCCCGTAAAAGCCAAGCGATGGCCATTTGGGCTAGAGTTTGTCCGCGCGCACTGGCCAGCTCGTTTAAACGACGCACCCTGGCAATTTTCACTTCGGTGATGTCCTGTGGAGTTAGAAAGCGGCTACTGCTTGCTGCCCGTGAATCGGCGGGAATACCGTGTAAATAACGATCGGTCAACAACCCTTTGGCTAGAGGTGAATAAGCAATACTGCCCACGCCTTCTTCTTTCAAAAGGGACAACAAGCCTTCTTCCGCCCAACGGTTGAACATGGAATAGGACATCTGATGGATTAAGCAGGGTGTGCCCAGCTCTTTTAAGATCGGCAGTGCCTTTTTGGTGGTTTCCACATCGTAGTTGGAAAGACCCACGTATAAGGTTTTACCCTGACGTACTAGTAAATCCAAGGCGGACATGGTTTCTTCCAGT
Source organism: Bacillota bacterium (assembly GCA_012512605.1). Classification (GTDB taxonomy): domain Bacteria; phylum Bacillota; class UBA4882; order UBA10575; family UBA10575; genus Capillibacterium. The sequence goes on along the minus strand of JAAZDX010000179.1, from coordinate 269 downwards.
GGGGTTTCGGGATCGGGCCGGTGGTGATAGAAGATGTCTACGTACTCAAGGCCCATCCGCTTTAAACTTTGGTCAAGGCTGGCGACGAGATATTTTTTGGAACCCCAGTCGCCGTAAGGCCCGGGCCACATCAGGTAGCCGGCCTTGGTGGAGATGATCAGCTCGTCGCGCCAGGGGGCGAGGTCGTCGCGGAGCATGCGGCCGAAGTTTTCCTCGGCGCTGCCCGGCGGGGGGCCGTAGTTGTTGGCCAGATCGAAATGCGTGATGCC
>JAAZDX010000178.1 GCA_012512605.1 Bacillota bacterium | reverse complement strand
CATCGGTTCGATGTGTACCTTCGCAATATAAGTCAAGTCCAAACGGTGATCCTTGGCAAACTGTTCAAGATAGGGAATGTGTTGGAAAAAATTGGCGTCAAGTTCGCCTTCCGCCAAGGCCAGATTTGGTTGGACATAATCTTGAAACTCGATAATCTGTAGTTGAATCCCTTCCGCCGCCAACATCGGCTTAACCGCCTCCAGAATTCCCGCATGGGGAGTGGGAGAAGCGCCCACCTTCAATTCGACGGGCTCGGCCGTAAAAGTTTGGCTGACCAGAATGATACCGATGAGAAACAACAACCCAACCAGAAACCTTTTCTTACCCATTAGAATTCCACCTCCATCTTTATTCTCTTTTGCTCAGCGGTGGTTTAACCGGCTCGCCAACCATCCGCCGAAAGATTGTATGCTTTGGACCATAACCACTAGCACCAAGACGGTAATGAACATGATATCGCCCCGGAAACGCTGGTATCCATAGCGGATCGCCAAGTCGCCCAGTCCACCACCGCCAACCGCGCCGGCCATGGCCGAGTAACTGATTAAACTAACGGCCACCATCGTTACGCCTAAGACCAAACCGGGGACCGCCTCGGGGATTAGCACCTTGGTAATGATCTGGCCCGTTGATCCCCCCATGGCTTGTGCCGCCTCGATCACGCCCCAGTCCACTTCCAAAAGGGCCGTCTCAACAACCCGGGCCATAAACGGGATCGCACTAACCGTTAACGGAACAATCGCCCCCGCCGTCCCGATGGAAGTCCCCACTAACCAGCGGGTAAAGGGGATGATCGCCACCAACAGAATAATAAAGGGTAAAGACCGGCCAACATTAATCACAATCGAAAGCGTACGGTGGATGATGGGCAGCGGTTTAATATGCCGTGGCCCAGTGATCACCAGTAAAATCCCGAGGGGGATGCCGAAGAAGGCAGAGAGGACCAAAGCCACCCCAACCATATATATGGTTTCGATGGTTGCATTAAGAATCTGGACCCACACCAGCAAGCACCTCCAATTTTAACCCCTGAGCGGTCAAGTACTTAAGCGCCGTTTCAACATTGGCTTCGTCGCCGGTTACTTCGACAATAATTGAACCAAAGGGGGTGTTTTTAATAAAATCCAGATTCGCGTAGAGAATATTCACATTTACATGGAACTTCCGGATCACCGACGAGATGATCGGCTTTCCGGCGACACCGCCGATGAAAGAGATCCGGACCGTCTTTCCGTGCTGGTCCTGACGATCATCATCGACCATCCGTTCTTGAATCTCTGACGGGATCTCCGTATGCAATACCCCCTTCATAAACCGACGGGCCGCTGCCGACCGGGGATGGGCAAACAACTCAACCACCGAACCCTGTTCCACAATGCGGCCATCATCGATAACGGCAACGGTATCGCAGATCTCTTTGATGACTTCCATCTGGTGGGTGATCAGGACAATGGTCAACCCAAAACGGCGGTTAACATCCTGAAGTAGCCGCAGAATGGATTTGGTCGTGTCCGGGTCCAACGCGGAGGTCGCTTCATCGCAGAGGAGGACTTCGGGATTGTTCGCTAAGGCCCGCGCGATCCCCACCCGCTGTTTCTGCCCGCCACTAAGCTCAGACGGGTAGGAATTGATCTTATCGGAAAGCCCGACGAGCTCGATCAAGGAACGGACCTTTTCATCCCGTTCTTTCGGTTTAACCCCGCTGATTTCTAAAGGAAAAGCGATATTACGGTAGACCGTCCGGGAAGAAAGGAGATTAAAGTGTTGGAAGATCATACCAATTTTCCGCCGGGCCGCCCGCAGTTCTTTCCCCTTTAATTTAGTGATCTCTTGCCCTGCCAACCGGATCGTTCCGGATTGCGGTTCTTCCAATTTATTAATACAGCGGATCAGAGTACTTTTCCCCGCTCCGCTCAGCCCGATAATCCCAAAGATTTCCCCTTTTTTAATCTCTAAACTAACATCCGCCAAGGCGACAACACGTTTATCACCCTGTCCATAAATCTTCGTTACCTTATCCAATTCAATCATAACTGATGACATCTGGGACCTCCTCTTCGGGTGCGTCCACCTCTTCCATTTTTGAAAATAGCCCCCTGGTCGAGGGGGTATGTGGGAAAAGAGAATAACTATACATAGAAGTTAGAGTTTATTTTACCTTATTAGTCTAGCACTGTCAATAAAATCGATTTTAAATCCATTCTTCCCCTGATGCCAGCTTTCTACAGACTTGTCCAGATAACAAACGATCGTGCGAACTAAAGATTGAATAATCATTAGAGATATGATAATTTTAGATTAACTGGAAGCAAAGGAGCTACATAGATGAAGACAATTATTATTACGGACAGCGCTTGTACTTTACCGGAAAACTATATCGAAGAGTACCAGATTGAGGTGCTCCCCTTTTCGATCCTCCTCAACGACACCGATTATTTAGATGGCATCACTATCACGACCCAACAGATTTACCAAGCGATGAAGGAAGGACAGACCCCAACCACTGCTCAGGTCAACCCGATGATCATGAAAGAGTCCTTCCTCAACCACGCGCAGAAAGGCAACCGCTGTATTTATATTGCTTTTTCTGGTGCAATGTCCGGTACTTACCAGACCAGCCTCTTAATGGCGGAAGAAGTCAAACAGCGTTACCCCGACTTTGACCTCGACATTATCGACAGTAAAGGCGGATCCTTCGCGACCGGACTGGTTGTTCTGCGGGCGGCCAAGATGGCGCAAGCGGGCATCGATAAAGAAGAGATTGTTCAGTTTGTTACCAACCAAACCGCCCACATGGAACACATCTTTACCGTCGATAATTTAGACGCCCTTTACCGCGGCGGACGGCTCAGCCGAACCGGCCGTTTGATGGGGAATATTCTCAATATAAAACCCGTTCTCCACGTGGAGAACGGGCGGATCGCGCTTTTGCAGTTAGTCCGGGGCAAAAAGCGGGCCCTTGAAAAAATTCTAGCGGTCATGGAAGCGCGGTGCGCAAAGGTTAAATCCCAAATCATCGGCATCGCCCATGCCGATGATCTTGAAACCGCCTTACAACTTAAAGCTATGATTGAAGAAAGATTCAGCTTTGACCGCTTCATCATTGATTTAATCGGGGGTGTCCTCGGGGTCCACATTGGCATCGGCGGCGTTGGTATTTTCTTTGCCAATAAAACCTTCAGTTCTCCTTAAAGAATACTAGTCTGTCGCTTTCCGCGGTTCCAATTCCCGTAAATTATATGCGCGGCACTGCTACAAACGACCAGCTGCCGACGGCCTTGACTATCGTCACTCATCAGGTCTCAAATTATTCTCTTCGTGAATTAATTGGCCAGCGCGAGTGACCTGGCGGTTGTCAGCGTGGGCGACGGCCTAATCAACCGGTTCTTCCTCATCAGGGATGTATTTCCGCATGATTTGGATCAACTTCTGGGCATAACGGGGATCTTCGGCGTACCCGGCCTGTTGGATCTGGTAAACAAAGGCTTCCGGATCCTCAGCCACAGCCATTGCCCGTGCGTATCGGGGGTTTTCCGAAATGAGCCGGGCATAATCTTCGAAGGATTCTTCATAATTATGATAAGCGCGGAAATTAAAGATCCTTTTAACGGGTCGTCCGTAAATATACTGTTCGTCATAGGCTTTTACACTCCCAGCGGGACCTTCTCCTTTAATGTTAAAAAGATTATAAGAGTTTCGACCGGTTTCCAAGTCGGTCACGGGTTTTCTTAGCCAGCCTGTCTCCAGGGCTGCTTGGGCAAGGATCGCCCGCCAGTGAATGCCAAACACCGCATAGATTGTCTTCGCATAAGGTTTCAACGTCTCAACAAACGCTTCCGGGGTCATGCCCTATCCTCCTTGTTTTTCTCTCACGGTTCGATCGCCCAAACCATTTGCTGTATTATATGTCACTCCCTCTCTTTTATATAAAGGGCTAAAGCACAAAAAGACCCCGCTTAGCGCAAAGTACAATCTTTTCCGCAATTTTGCGTCTGTTGATCATTGCTTTTTTTAAGGATTACGCCAATAAAATTAAGCTACCCTACAGTTCCAGGGTAGCTTAATCGCTTTATGATCATTTTGTTTTTTCGTTATTTTTATCCGCCTTATGCCGTCAGCCGTCATTAGACCTTTATCATAAGTGATAGGGTTCGCCCCGCAGGATCTTAAATCCGCGGTAGATCTGTTCTACCAAAAGCAAGCGAAAGAGCTGATGGGGAAAGGTCAGGTCGGAGAAAGAGATCAGGTCATCGGCCTGTGACGAGACCTCCGGTGCCACTCCCGAGGCTCCGCCAATCACCATGTATACCTCTTGACCTCCACTTTCCCGTGCTGCCAACCACTGGGCAAACCCTTCCGACGTCAGTTTTCTCCCCCGCGGGTCTAATACCGCCACAAAGGAACGGGGTTTTAGAAAAGCATTGATCCTTTTCCCTTCTTCCTTTTGGGCCCAAGCTGGATCCCGTCCCAACGGGAAATCGGGAACCTCAATCATCTTCAGTTTTACGTAAGCAGTCAGCCTTTTTTGGTATTCGGCAATCCCCCGCCGTAGATAATCCTCTTTAATCTTGCCCACCGCCACAATTGTCAGGTGTAACATCTCGCCATCTACTCCAGCGGTCCCGCGGTAAGCTCTACTTTAAACTTGCGGTTGCCCCGATAAAGTTCCAAAGCAACCCGGTCTCCGACTTTCAGATCCAATCCGGTAAAGTTAGCACCTTCCTTAATCGGTTCGCCGTTAATTGCCACGATAACATCGCCCGCTTTCAACCCGGCTTTTGCCGCCGGACCAGAATAGACCCGGGTGATTAAGAAGCCTTGCGCTACGGGAAGCTTAACCCGGAGACGCTGTTCGAGAAGGCTTTTATTATCTTCATCGAAGGGTACATAGCTGATACCAATTGCCCCCGGACGACGCAGTTCACCCTTTATAATCAGATCAGCAATCTCCCGGGCTTTATCGATGGGGATGGCGAAACCAATCCCCTGTGCCTCTTCAATAATTGCGGTGTTAATCCCGATGACTTCTCCTTTACTATTGAGTAACGGACCACCCGAATTCCCGGGATTAATCGAAGCATCCGTCTGGATTAAATCGCGCAGGGCAGACCTTTCACCCGTAGCAATACTCCGGTTAACAGCACTAACCACCCCAGCGGTCACGGTATTCTTCAAACCTTCACCGATGGGATTACCGATGGCGATCGCCATTTGTCCGACACGGAGATCGGCCGAGCGACCAAACTTAGCTACCGGGTAATTATCCCCCTTTATCTTGAGCACCGCCAGATCATTATCGGGATCGGCCCCGACAAGCTTCGCCGGAATCTCCCGACCATCATTGAGCACAACCAGAATTTCCTCGGCCTTTTTAATGACATGATAATTCGTAAGTATATGCCCGTCTTTGCGGAAAATCACCCCTGAGCCTAAGCCCTGAACCGGCTGGTAGCCGACCAAGCCAAAGAAAAAATCTTTCACTTCCACCAGGCTGGTGGTGGTGATCATGACCACACTAGGACCAACCCGGTCCACCACTTCAATGGTGGCTTTTTCGTAGTCGGTGATCTGGATGGGCGGACTCTCTTTGGCGGGCGCTTCTTGTTGAATCGGTGGTGGTACAACCAGTGCTTGCCCTAATCCGGTAAAGCGCACCGCAAGCAGAACCAGTAAACCACCGATAAAAGCCGCTATCAACAATAATGTAAAGAGACTAGTGCGGGAGGAGGGTCCTGCCCCTCGGTAATACGACGACATCTTTTTTCCCCTCCGAAAACTAATCTAACCCAGTTTACCCTATTCTTCCCCAGGGGGGAACCGTTTATCTAACCCGTGTAATAATTTGCCCTCGACGGAACTCTGCGCGTAAAAGATGGCGAAAGGCCCGCTCTGTCTTTGGTGATAACCAAGACGTCATCTCATCAAATAACAATAAAGGCTGGGTTTCCGCCCAAACCGCTTTCGCCAAGGCTAGCCGGAAAGCTAGATCCGGCAGCTCCGGCCGGCGGAAGGGAATCTCCTCCGCCGCACGCCAATCACCATCGGCCGTCCGGATGGAGAACCGTAAAAGATCCCCTTCCAACCGGGGCATCATTCCTTCTCCTTTTCCTTCGGTTAAAGTAGCAAGAAACCGTCCGGCATTACAGTATAACGCAACCAAAGCCGCCAGTTCGCCATCGGTCAGGTCGTCACCGTTCTCCACGGCTGCGCCCAGCGCTTCACGTTGTTGTTTCAGCGCGACTAAGTAACGGCGGGCTTGCTTCGTCGTTGGTTGGCCTAGCTCCCCCAGGAGCGCAGCCATTTCTTCCTCAACCTGCATCCGCTGCCTTTTAACGACACTTAGCTTCTGCACTTTTGTTTGCACCACCGCGATGTCTTCCTGCCCAGCTAGCGCCAGAAGCTGTTCCCTCTTTCGACGGAGCCTTTCTTCCTTTTGTCGCGCCCTTTCCAGATCTTCCAACCATGGATCCGGGGTCTGGTCCTCAAGGATGGTCGGCCGTTGTAAACAGGCTAAATCCTTACGGTATTGTTCTAAAAGGGCCATTTCGCTTAGAAACTCCTCTGGATTTTTCTCCTTCAAAAGGAATTTTAATTGTTCCCGGTTCCGCGCTAGCTTTTGCAATAGATCGCCGATCCGCCGCTTAATCTCTTCTTCGCGCTCTTTTCCGCCGAAACGGGACCACATTCCTTTCCGGCTATGCTGTTCGAGGAGTTCCTCCATCGCTTGTAAATGCTGGTTCATTTCCACCCTTTGGGCTAAAAGCCGGTTAACCCTTTGTTCCATCTCCGGTGTATAGAGGGCCGGGTCAAAGGAGGCGATCTTTTGTCGGAGGACCGCCTCTTCCTTCTTCAAAATCGCCCTGGTTTCCGTCGCTTTTTGTACCTGTTTTTCGTAGAAACTTGTCTCTAAAGTTGCCGCCGTATATTCCCGTGCTGTTAAGGATAGTAAGTCTTCACCAGTGGATGAAAGGAACTTTTCATAAGCCGCGTATTTTTTTTCCTCCGCCGCTAACTGCCGACCTTCCGTTTCTAACCGGTCCAACTTTGCCAGGAGTTCATCGACGGTCTTTAAATCCACTCCCAAGCGATGAATCTCCACATCCTTTCCCGACCACCTCAACAAAGCGGGTAACTGAGGATATGTTTGTATTTTGCGAATATGTTCCCGGATCAAGGGCGCGTTTTGTTCAATGGTAAAGGCGGCGTTTTGGAAGACGCCAATTACCGCAAAGTCCAATGGGTTTAAGATCCCCAGCTCCTGCAGGAGCAGGTCCATCAAGACCATGGAGGAAAGAGAGAATAACCCTTTTGTTTCCAGTTTAAACACTTCTAAAGATTCGCGGGTGAAATTCCGACCGAGCAGAAAAGGACCCTTGTTGGTCTCGATCCACATTGCCGCGTTATAGTCGTTCTTTCCCGTTGGCGGCATAAGCCGCTGCCGGCAGGCGTTTTGGTGCGGAGGAAAACCAAACAAAACCGCCCGGATCGCTTCGTTGACGGTCTCCTCCGCCTCCTGTTTCGAATAGGGAACCTCCGACCAAAAGGGGTCAAATGTATGTTCCCAGTTGTGCAGGGGGCCCAAAGCCTTAATCATCAGTTTTTTGATGCGCACTGCTTCACCCCGCTATTCACCATCCTCATCCTCTTCCTGCCTGCTGACGACCCGGGCCACGGCAACAATCCGGTCCTCCTCGCCCAAGTGCATTATTTTGACCCCTTGGGTGTTCCGACCCATGGAAGATATATCGCTGACGGTGACCCGGATCACCAACCCGCTGGCGTTGATGAGCATTAATTCATGTTCCGGGTAAACGACACCACCACCGATTACTTCCCCCGTTTTCGCGGTTCGGTTCAACGTTTTAATTCCGATTCCGCCCCGCGCTTGAATCCGGTATTGCGCGAAGGGGGTTCGCTTTCCGTAACCATGCTCGGTAATGACCAATAGTTCCGCATTATCCCGGATCACATCCATCCCGACCACTTGGTCTCCTGGTCGGAGGTTAATCCCCTTTACGCCACGGGTTGTCCGCCCCATGGGTCTCGTTTCGGTTTCAGAAAAACGGAGGGCTTGTCCGTGTCGCGTAAAGATAATAATCTCCCGTTCCCCGTCGGTGCGCCGTACCCCGATCAATTCATCCCCTTCATCCAGGTTGATCCCGATTAACCCGCTTCGTCGGTTATTGGCATACTGGGAGAGGGCGGTCTTCTTGACGATCCCATTACGGGTACACATCAGCAGGAAAAGGTCCTCGCGGAAGTCTTGCACCGGAATATAAGTATTGATCTTTTCTCCCGGGTTCAACGGAATCAGGTTCACGATGGCCATACCCCGGGCTTGGCGCGAAGCTTCGGGAATATCAAAGCCGCGGAGTTGGTAAACCCGTCCTTGATTAGTAAAGAACAAAACATAGTCGTGGGTAGAAGTGATAAAGAGATGTTCCACAAAATCCTCTTCTTTGGTGTTAATCCCGGTAATCCCTTTTCCCCCGCGCCGCTGGCTCTTATAGGTGGTCACCGGAAGTCGTTTGATGTAACCATTATGGGTGATCGTCACCACAATATCCTCATTGGCAATCAAATCCTCAATGGAAATATCCTCTTCGCTCTGGGCGATCTCGGTTCGCCGTGGATCCGCAAACTTTTCTTTGATCGCTAAGAGTTCGTCTTTAACAACTCCCATGATTTTAGCTGCATCCGCCAGTAGTTCCCGGTAGTAAGCAATGGTCTTCTGGAGTTCGGCGTATTCTTCCTCGAGTTTTTCCCGTTGCAGACCAGTTAAACTCTGGAGGCGCATATCCAAAATCGCCTGGGCTTGTCGCTCCGACAATCCAAAGTTGGTCATCAACCCTTCACGGGCAATCTCAACCGTACGTGATGAACGAATCAGCTTGATCACGGCATCAATGTGGTCCATCGCAATCCGGAGCCCTTCAACGATGTGGGCCCGCGCTTCCGCTTTTTCCAGATCAAACCTGGTCCGGCGGGTGATAATCTCTTTTTGGTGGTCAAGATAATGGCGGAGAAGATCCCGTAGCCCAAGAACTCGTGGTTCATTATCGACCAGAACCAACATGATCACGCCGAAGCTGTCCTGAAGTTGGGTGTGTTTATACAACTGGTTCAGGAGGACATTCGGGTTTGTATCCCGCTTCAGTTCAATGACGATCCGCATTCCGGAACGGTCCGATTCATCCCGGAGATCGGTAATCCCTTCAATCACCTTGTTCCGCACCAAATCGGCGATCTTCTCGATTAACCGGGCCTTGTTAACCTGATAGGGGAGTTCGGTGACGATGATCTGGCTTTTCCCGTTATTAAGAGTTTCGATCCCGGTCTTGGCCCGCACCTTAATACTACCCCGCCCGGTGAGGAAGGCATCACGAATCCCTTCTCGTCCGAGAATAATACCACCCGTCGGAAAATCCGGCCCTTTAACCACCTTCATCAGGGCTTCCGCATCGGCCTCCGGATTATCGATCAACAAAACCGCACCGTCGATCACTTCCCCGAGGTTATGGGGGGGGATGTTCGTTGCCATCCCGACCGCAATCCCGGCCGACCCGTTCACCAGTAAATTCGGGAAACGGCTAGGAAGTACCGCTGGTTCTTCCAAACTTCCATCAAAATTGGGGACAAAATCAACCGTCTTTTTCTCAATATCCGTCAGCATCTCAACGGCCAGTCGTGACAGGCGAACTTCCGTGTAACGCATGGCCGCCGGTGGATCGCCGTCCACCGAACCGAAGTTCCCGTGGCCATCCACCAAAGGATTTCGGTATGAGAAATCCTGTGCCATCCGGACAATGGAATCATAGATCGCCGCGTCGCCATGGGGATGGTAGCGTCCCATCACATCACCGACGATCCGCGCCGATTTTTTATACGGTTTATCCGGAGTGGTCCCCGATTCATACATTCCATTAAGAATCCGCCGGTGGACCGGCTTCAGTCCGGCACGGACATCCGGCAGCGCCCGCCCGACAATCACGCTCATTGCATAACTCAGATAGGAGCGTTTCATCTCTTGTTCAATTTTGATCGGAAGAATTTTTCCATCCGTAATTTCTGCCAAAATTATCCCTCCATCGGCTCCCGCCTTCTATCTGTTTCGCTTTACCCGGACCACATGGTTTTGGCTGTCTTAGATGTCTAAATCGACTACTTCACGGGCGTGGGTTTGAATAAACTCCCGTCTGGGTTCGACCTTATCTCCCATTAAGGTCGAGAAGATTTCATCGGCGGCCACCGCATCTTCCAGGGTTACCCTTAGCAGAGTGCGACTCTCCGGATTCATCGTTGTCTCCGCCAACTGTTCGGCGTTCATCTCGCCCAGTCCTTTATACCGCTGAATCGTAACCCCCTGACGCCCATTGGTCTCCAAAAAAGCCTCCAGTTCCTGTTCGGAGTAACAATACTGTTGTTTTCTTCCTTTCTTTACAAAAAACAAGGGAGGCATGCCAATATAGACGTGGCCGTTTTCAATTAAAGGCGTCATATAACGGTAAAAGAAGGTTAACAACAATGTCCGGATATGCGCACCATCAACATCGGCATCGGTCATGGTAATAATTTTATGGTAACGGATCTTCGAAGGATCAAAATCGTCGCCAATCCCCCCGCCGATCGCGGTAATCATCGCTTTAATCTCTTCGTTGCTAAAGATCCGGTCCAAGCGCGCTTTTTCCACATTCAAGATCTTGCCACGCAAAGGTAGAATTGCTTGGAATCTACGGTCCCGTGCTTGTTTGGCCGAACCGCACGCCGAATCGCCTTCCACCAGATACAACTCGCATAATTCCGGTTCTTTAAAACTACAATCGGCGAGTTTTCCGGGGAGGGAAGAGATCTCAAGGGCGCTTTTCCGTCGTGTCAACTCACGGGCTTTCCGAGCGGCCTCCCGCGCCCGACTCGCCATCAGACATTTATCCACAATCTTACGGGCAACCGCCGGGTTCTCTTCCAGAAACTCAGAAATCCCCTCATAGACGGCGGACTCAACAATCCCTTTCATTTCACTGTTCCCCAGTTT
>JAAZDX010000177.1 GCA_012512605.1 Bacillota bacterium | reverse complement strand
GGGAGGTAAACCAACGTATCTTTGCCGCCCTGCCGGTACGAGCCGAAGAGACCGACTACCAGACCGCCCTGGACCGGGGCGCCCTAGCGTTCTTTGGCGAGAAGTACGGGGACCGGGTGCGCACGCTGGCGGTCGGCGATTACAGCTATGAACTTTGCGGCGGGACCCATGTCTGCAATACGGCCGAGATCATGTCTTTCCGGATCATTACCGAAGGCAGCGTGGCGACGGGGGTCCGCCGGATCGAAGCGGTTACCGGCTGGGAAGCTTTGCAGATGGCCGCGGAGGAAAGGGATCGGCTCAAAGAACTCTCCGCCCTTTTGCAGACGGAACCGGCTCAGCTTACCGAGAAGGTCCGCGCTTTGTTAGCGACGGAGGCGAAGTTAAAGAAGGAGTTGGAGTCGATTGCGCGGAAAGCCGCGTTGGCGGAGGGAGAGGAGCTCTTCGCGGCGGTGCAAGCGATCGGCGATCATCACTATTTAGTAGCCAAGATGACGGCGGCGTCGATGGATCTCATGCGGGAGAATGTGGACCGGTTTAAGGATAAGTACCGCTCCGGCGTTATCTTGCTGGGTGCCGCCCAGGACGAGAAGGTAAACTTTGTTGTTGGGGTCACCAAGGACTTAACGGCGAAGCTCCAAGCGGGTACGCTGGTCAAGCAGGTGGCGGCGATTGCCGGCGGCGGCGGAGGCGGCCGGCCGGACCTGGCCCAGGCAGGCGGGAAGGACGTGGCGAAGCTGGAGGAAGCTTTGCGCGAAGGAGAGCGGTTGATCCGGGCCGGCCTGGAGGGGTAAGCTACTGAAGCAAGCCGGGCTTAAGATTAACTTCTACTTAGAACGTGAGGTTGGTTTCTTTAATGTTTGCTTTGGTTTCGCGCATACGAGCGAAGTTTGCTGGATTGTTGGTAGGCGGCATTATTAGCGGCGTATGACGGCGCTCACCGGGCCGGGTGGTGCTTCCAGCGGTATGCTTGAATGCGAGCGACTAGTGACCAGCGACCAGCAACGAGTGACGAGATTATAGCGAAGACCAGACGGAAGCCAGGTTTTACCGGCGGCCTTTCCGCATGGTCTTCTTTTTTTGTGGAAAGATATGGGGGGATGTTAGGAAAAACCACAAAAGTGCAGTCATTGGGCCCAGGCCTGTCAGGACCAGGAGATCAAGAATCTGGTACATAAGGCGGGCCAGATGCACCAGGCCCATTATATCCGGTTGCTAAATGAGCTGAATGCCAACAAGACCTTGTACTAGGAGCTGGATGAGACAGAAGTAGCGCGTGGAGTTTTCTTCGTTGTCAGGTTTTAGCATAGATGATTTACACTCATTATCAGCAACTTTGTTGAAAGCAAAAGAGGGGTAAAGGTATTAAAATTTTGGAGGGAAAAAAGTGCAAAACCAACAAAATCAGGGAACGATTAAGAATCCTTCGGTTGGGGTGCCGAAGGTAAAAGGGCCAGAGATTAATGACCGGGATATTCTCAATGATGTGCTGGCGACGCAGAAATACCTGACCGATAACTACAATATCTTTGTGCGTGAAGCCAGTCATGAACAGCTTCACCAGGTGGTGATGGGTGTTTTCCATGATACGCACCAGACGGCGCGGGAAGCATACAACTTGATGTTTAAGAAGGGTTGGTACAAATTGACCTCGGCCGCCCGGCAAAATGTGGAGCAGACCCACCAGCAGTTTGCCAACTATCAAACGCAGTTTCCTTACCAGAACCAACAGCTGCAATAACCCGGACTACCAAATATTTAAACAAAATTAACCAGCGATCCCATTAATTAAACGAAAGATAGAAAAGGAATTAAAGCCTTTCTCCCGAAATAGAAGAGATGATTAGGAGGGATCGCTGTGAGAAAACTAGGCAGACTACGTGTTGCGCTTGTTGGTTTGTTAATTTGGGGAGCGGTCTTTGGCGTTGGCACGTCGGCGGTCGCGGCTACGCCGTGGTCAGGGACGGTTTCCTATTCTTTACGGGATCAGGCCCAATTTCAGGTTGGTTACCAGTTGAATGAGGTTGTCGGCTTTGATTTGGCTTACCGGGATCTGGGACTACAAGAATTAACAGGCAACCGGTGGCAAACACGCTTTTTGCTTACGCCGGGGGACCGGCTGGCCTTCCAGGCCGGTTACGACCTGACCGGGGAGCATTATCTTGTCGGCGGCCAAGCCAATGTACCCTTAAACCAAAACATCCGTTTAGTTTCGGGAGTGAACACCATTCTCCCGGCAGACAAAGGGGCCAAATATGTGGATTACCTTTTGGGGCTCCAGATTGGTATCGGGTATAACCACTATCTCCTCGCGGGTGCGCAGGGCGAATACAATTTACAGGAAGACCATGAACCCGAGCTTTTTGTGGAATTGGATCTGAACTGGCGGTTGCCCAAAGGTTTTGGGATTCGGGTCCAACCCCACATTGGCGTTGAAGGGAATTTTCACCACCAAACGACCGTCTTTAAAGCATGGCCCAATAAACTTGAGACCGGGCTGGTCGCGGGCCAGGATCCTGATGGCCAGTGGGACGTGGGTCTTTTCCTCCGTTACTAAGAGGCGTGACGATGAAGAAGTTTAAGTTGAGCCTAAAGCCGGAATGGAAGTTACCCTTGCTTGCTTTTGCCTGCGGAGTGGCTTTAACGGTTCTGGTCGGCACCTATGGGTTCTTTTCCCAACGGGCCGCGCTGCGCCAAGTCCAGAGTGAGCTTGCGATCATCCAGGCGGAGACCGCGGGTCTTGCAGAGAACGCCCCGCGGAAAGTAGCACTCTATTTTATCGCCGATGAGGAAGGACAGAGTCTACTGGTCCCGGAAGTGCGGACGATCGGTCCGACCACGGAACCGGAGAAGGCGGCGCTCCGGGAGTTGATCAAAGGGCCAGAGACAGTAGGCTTGCAACCGGTTCTGCCGCCCAAAACCACCGTCCGCAATCTAGAGATCGAGAGCGGCCTTGCGGTGGTGGACCTTTCCCAAGAAGCGGTACGGATTGACCGGGGCTCCTGGGGCGAAGCGCTCGTCGTCTGGTCCTTGGTGAATACTTTGACCAAGTTTCCGGAGGTGGAAGCGGTCCGGATTCTGATCGAAGGGCAACCGGTGGAGACCTTGGCTGGGCACTTTGATCTATCCCGACCTTTAAGACGAAACGAACAAGCGATTAGAGACAACTGGACCCGTTAGGGTCCTTTTTTTTATCCTCGACCGAAGCGAAACGGACCAGCATTTAAACAGGGGAAACCGCATATGAATTGAGGGTAAAAGAGGTGTTCCCATGAGAAAAGGTCTTTTTCGAGGGCAAACCAAACCCTGGTGTTGGTTGGTGTGCGGTGGAGGATTGCTCCTTTTGCTGGTTGTCATCGCGCGGCTCGGGGTGGAACTGCCCGTTGGCGGCGGCTACCGTCGGGTGGAACGCTACCCACCCCTTGTTTATCTGCCGCAGGTTGTTCCGCCGCCGCGGATCAACGCTGGAGCAGCCATTCTGGTCGAAGCGGTCAGCGGGATGATTCTATACGCCAAGAATGAACATATGCGGAGATCCCCGGCCAGCACGACGAAGATCATGACCGCCATTGTTACTCTGGAGAAAGGAAACCCCCATGATGTGGTGACGGTGAGCCCAAAGGCGGCGCGGACTGGTGGCTCCAGTCTTTGGCTGAAAGCAGGGGAAAAGATTGTCCTGGCGGAGCTGCTGGAAGGGGTGATGTTACGTTCGGCCAATGATGGGAGCGTTGCTTTGGCCGAACATATTGGCGGCTCGGAACAGAATTTTGCCAAGCTGATGAATGTGAAAGCCAGGGAGATCGGGGCAATAAACACTAATTTTTGCAATGCCCATGGCTTGACGGCACCAAACCATTATAGTAGCGCCTATGACTTAGCGTTAATGACCAGGTATGGTTTTGGTCTCCCGGAATTTGTCCGGATCGTGGGGACCCGGGAAGAAGCAGTTGAGTGGTATCAGGGGGCGAAAACCAGGCCGGTGCGGAATACCAACCGTTTACTCTGGTCCTTCGCGGGAGCGGATGGGGTCAAAACCGGGACGACGAACCGGGCGGGATACTGTCTAGTGGCTTCGGCGACCCGTGATGGACGGCGGTTTATTGCCGTTGTTTTAAACAGCCCCGACCGCTGGGGGGAAGCTGCTCGCTTACTGGAGTACGGTTTTAATAATTTTACCCTCAAGCTCCTGGCGAAGGCGGAAACCCCGGCGGTAAAGCTCGCTGTACCGCAGGGGTATCCGGATGAAGTTGCGCTCTATCCCCGTCGCGATCTAATGGTCGTGCTCCCCAAGGGTAAAGAGGGGGAGGGACAATGTCGCGTCCATTTGGACCCGGCGGCGTTGTTTTTGCCGGTCAAAGCTGGAGCCACCGTCGGGCGGCTCAGTTTCTACTTCCAAGGGCAAGAGGTGGATTGGGTTGAATTGTACCCGCGGGAGCGGATCGTTCGCGACTACTGGTGGCGACGGATTTGGGGGAGACGATAAAATGGCGCGGTTCGGACGGATGGTGGTGATCGCCTTTATTTATATTGGGACCGTTGTTGGTGCCGGCTTTGCCTCCGGGCAGGAGATCTGGTATTTTTTCTCCCGGTATCAGAAGGATGGTACCTGGGGACTTGTCTTGTCCGGTGTTATTTTTGCCTTTTTGGGCGTCAAGGCCATGGAATGGGGAAGAAGGGTCAAAGCCGAATCTTACCGGGATTTTTTCGTTGTAGTCGTTGGGCACCAATACGCGTTGTTCTGTGATCTAATGCTGACGGTGTTTTTGTTTCTCTTGATCGGGATTATGCTGGCCGGTTCCGGTGCGGTTACGGTTGCGTTTGGTTGGGGTTGGGCGTTGGGGACGGGGGCTGCAGTGGTCGGTTGCCTGCTGACGCTGATTAAACCCTTAGCCGGTCTTAAGGGTGTAAATACTTTGGTGGTGCCCTTGCTGTGTCTGACAGGGTTGTTGCTGAACTTGGGGGGGGTGGGGATGACCGCTCCGCCGACGGCGGCCGGTCTCCCGAGTGGAAGTTGGTTCTGGGCTGCCCTGCAATACAGCGCCTACAATTTAATCTTAGCCCTACCGGTGTTGGTCACCCTCCACCGGTGGGAGCCCGATCCGGGAATTCTCATGGGTGGTGGGCTGCTGGGTGGGTTTGCCTTAGGAATTCTGGCTAGTTTATTCCATCTTGTGCTGAAAAGTTTCGACTTTAGCGGTATAGAGCTACCCATCCTTTTCTTGACCCAAAAATGGCGGTGGGGGTGGCCTTTTTTTTATTCCTTCGTACTCTGGGGCGAACTCTTCACCAGTCTGGTGGCGAACGCCTATGGACTAGTTTCCCGTTTCCATCTTGAACACGGCCAGGCTTATCTCGGGAAACTGGCCCTTGTCCTGTTTTTGGCGGCGGTGGTCAGCCGCTTTGGTTTTGCCCGGTTACTGCAAAAAGTTTATCCGTTTTACGGCTGCTTTGCTTTGACCATTCTGGTCCCCATGGCGCTTTGCCCACTGCCCAAGCCAAAGAAAGAGGCGGATAAAGCCCGAAAAAGGCGGTTTTTTGATCGCGTAGATGTCGACATAAATAAAAGGTAAAAGCTGTTATAATAGTGGGGCCGATGGGCAGACAAAACTTGCGGGACAGGAGTTGTGATCGATGGAAAGGGCAAAGCAAACCAAAGAACGAAAGGCGCTAACTTTCTGGGTATTGGCTTTACTCCTTTATTTAGTCCTCACCCAAATCGTCTTCTGGAGCGGGGTGGGCGGACCGATCCGTCTTAATTACCTTTTTATGTTTATAGTGTTAATGGTGGTCAGTCCACGGCCAGCCGTGATGACCGGTGTGCCGTTGAGTCTCCTCTTTCTCCTGGTTGACTTCGCCTTGGGACAAGCCAAACCATGGCATCTGGTCTGGATTGGGGGGAGTGGCTTATTACTGGCCTTCCTGCCGATCCAGGGTAAAGGGCGGGTGGTACCGGCTGTATTGCTGCCGACGGCGGTCTGCGCCGCTTGGTGGTGGCAGGCACCTGGATTGTGGACTGACTTAGGCCAGGGGCTTTTTGCGCTTTTAACCTTTTTGGTCGTCCCCACTACGACCCTGGTGCGTTGGGAAAAGCGTTTCACGGCAGGGATGGCGGGAGCAGCAGCTGACAATAAATACCGCTTACTGTGGGCGGAAAGTGCCGCCCGCCTCCGCGGACTGGGCACTCTCTTCCGGGAGCTGGGTCGGACCTTTAGGCCGTTACCGACCGATGAAGCTGCTGCCGGAAAGGAAGAAGCCTTCGCCGTTTTTCAGGAGATTGCGGATCAGAATTGTTCTGCTTGCTCCAAATATGATTTGTGTTGGAAGGAACGGTTTTACCAAACCTACCGGGAGCTTTTTACGCTACTTGGGTGGGCAGAAATGGGGGGCAAAATCAACCATTCGCACCTAAGGGGACATTTAGCGGAGGAATGTGTGAGGAAAGAGTCGCTTCTGACCACGGTCAATCTGGTAATGGAGCAGGAACGGACCGGTCATTATTGGCGTCGACGCTATGCCGAGGCCCAATTCTTTTTGGCCGATCGTTTAACCGGGATGGCCGGGTTTTTGACCCAGTTGGCGGCGGCGACTGCCGTTAACCTGGATTATGTTCCGAAAAGCGAACTAAAACTGAGCCGTACTTTACGGAAAGCGGGTGTGCGTGGGGCCCAACTTAGTATCTTGCCAGATGGAAATGATGGACGGACCCGCCTGATCGTGGAGAAACGAGCGTGTGGTGGGGCCCAAGAATGCCGTTTAGTTGTTGCCCCTCTCCTCGCCAAGACCTTAGGCTGGCGGTTGGCGGTCACCAGCGGGGAATGTGGCCGGGGTGGGGAAGACCAATGTCTCTTTTGTCTGGCTCCGGAGCCAGAGTATACGGTGCGTACTGCCGTGGCCCAAGTCCCGAAAAAGGGAAACCAGGTGTCCGGCGATTCACAACGGCTCAGGATGATCCATGATGATCTTTTTTTAGCTTTGCTCAGTGATGGGATGGGGGTAGGTACGGCCGCCGCCCGGATTAGCCGCGCGGCGATTAAGCTAATGGAGGATATGTTGGTAACGGGATTTGAGAAAAGTTTCGCCCTCCAAAGCTTGAACTCCTTACTGCTTTTAGCAACGCCCGAAGAGGAGTTTACCACCTTGGATCTCTTACTGTTTGACCGGATCACCGGTGAGGTGGAGCTTTTTAAGGTCGGTTCGGCACCGACTTACGTGAAAAAAGACCGGGAAGTACAGGTGATCCGTTCTGCTTCCTTACCGCTGGGGATCGTCCCCAAGGTCGACCCCGAATATTACCGGGACTTTTTGGACGATGGCGATCTTGTGGTGATGGTAAGCGATGGAGCGGCGACCCTCGGGAAAGTTCAGGACGACTGGATCCTGAAAGCGTTGAAAAGGAGCGGCGAAAATGCCGCGGAACCCCTCAGTCAATATCTACTGGAATTGGCATGTATTGAAGCGGGTGGGGATATTAATGATGATCTCTCGATTATCGTCTTGCAAATTGAAGCCCCGGGTGGACGCCGGGCTTAATCATATTTATTCAAACTTTAACAGGATAATTAAGTGGTAATGCGAAACTTATTTAGTGGAAAAGACGTTTCTGTAGATGTAGGTGAAGGAATGGAAACCTTTGAAAAGAGAGTGTTAGCCACGATCCGACGCTTCCGGATGTTTTCCGCCGGTGAAAAGATCTTGGTGGCGGTCTCCGGTGGGGTAGACTCGATGGTGCTCCTGACGGTGCTGATGCGACTACCACTCCAGTTAACGTTGGCGGTTTTCCATCTGAACCATGAACTACGGCCGGAGGCCGAGGAGGACGCGGCGTTGGTCGCCCGTTACGCCGCCGCCCATGATCTCCCTTGTTATCTGGCCCGTCCGGCCTGTGACTTACTGACCGTGAAAGGCCATAATTCCTTGCAAGTTACGGCCCGTGAGGAACGCTACCGTTTGCTGGCCTTCACCGCCGACCAGCATGGTTTCGGGAAGATTGCCCTGGGCCATCACGCGGATGATCAGGTGGAAACGGTTTTGATGCGGTTTTTGGCGGGGGCCGGTCCGGAGGGCTTGGCCGGAATCCCTCCGGTGCGGGACCGTTATGTCCGGCCGCTCCTCGAAGTCGGGCGGGCGGAGATTTTGGCTTATGCGCGTAATCTAAACTTGCCATGGGCGGAAGATGCTTCCAACCAAAAGCCGGTTTATCTTCGTAACCGCTTACGCCATCAGTTGATCCCTTACCTAGAAGAGGAATATCAACCGGGGCTCCGAGGAAGGTTAAGAGAGACCGCGGCGATCTGCCGCGAATGGCAAGAAGTCGGGGATGAGCTGGCCGGGGAGGTATTGGCGCGCTGGGGGTTGCGGCAGCCGGATGGACGGTTAACCCCGAATCGGTACGGGGGCTATCTGGTGCCGGTTGCCGCCTGGCGGGAGCTGTTCCCCGCCGTGCAAAGGTTAATCTTCCGTCGGCTTTTTTTTTCGTTGGCGAAAACCGATTCTTACCTAGAGTTTATCCATTCCGAAGCTTTTGTCCGGCTCATCACCGCGCCGGAGGGGAAGCGGATTGATCTGCCCGGTGGGTTAATTGCTTTGAAAGAGAACCAGGCGATCTGGTTAGGTCCGGCGATTGTTGCCGCAGGAGTCCATGCCCAAGAAGAAGGGCGGGCGAATTGGGGACGGTTAGCGCTGGTGGTTCCCGGCGTGACGGTTTTACCAGCCCAAATCGGAGAGGTCGAAAGTAAGCTCCTGACTGTGGAGGCGCTCCCGACGGACTGGAACGAGGTTGCGCCTAATGAATTCTACTTCGATGCCGATCAGCTTACTTTCCCCCTTTACGCGCGGCCACGTAAGCCAGGGGACCGTTTTCAGCCTTTGGGCCTGGATGGAAGCAAGAAAGTGAAAGACCTGCTGATCAACGCGAAAATCCCCCGTCATGAGCGGTGGGCTTATCCATTGTTGGTCGACGGAAATGACCGGATTTTGGGGGTTATGGGTCTGCGTCCGGCGGAGTGGGGAAAGGTCACCGCCGGGAGCCGACGGGTGCTTTATCTAAGATACCGGCCGTGCCGGTAGAGTTGTCGAAAAGAGGCGGCTATGGTATAATTTAACCTATGACATTTTTCACCTCGAGAGGGGGCTTATCTTTGCGATTTGCTAGGGAGTTAGTCTTTTATCTAGTTTTAGTATCGATTTCCTTATTTGTTTTATGGACCTTTTTCGGAACGAATAACACCGTTGAGACTTGGACATGGGATCAATTTCTGGCCCGGGTCGAACAGGGAGATGTGCTAAAGGTGACTGTTTACACCGACGGCCAGATTGAAGGTAAATATTCGGTTAATGGTAAAGAAGTCAGAGACTTTGTGGCGCAAGGGCCCAGTCCGACTTTGGCGCCGGAGGTCTATGAGGTTCCGCTGAACCGGGCTGGCGTGGAAAGGGTCTACCAACAAAAGACCGAACCATGGTGGTCGATGATCATCCCGAATCTGTTGCCGATCTTAATCTTTGTCGGATTATGGTTTTTCCTGATCAACCAGATGCAAAGTTCGGGGAATAAAGCGATCTCCTTCGGAAAAAACCGGGCCCGCCTATACACCGCAGAAGGAAAATCCAAGGTGACTTTTGAGGATGTGGCCGGGGCCGATGAGGCCAAGGAAGAATTGGTCGAAATTGTCGAGTTTTTGAAACAACCGCGGCGTTTTACCGAACTGGGGGCGCGGATTCCCAAGGGTGTTCTTTTGGTCGGACCACCGGGAACGGGAAAGACCTTACTTTCAAAGGCGGTGGCCGGTGAAGCCGGGGTGCCGTTCTTTAGCATCAGCGGCTCCGATTTTGTAGAGATGTTTGTCGGCGTAGGGGCTTCCCGCGTCCGTGACCTTTTTGAAAACGCGAAGAAGAATGCGCATTGTATTGTCTTTATTGACGAGATCGATGCGGTTGGTCGCCAACGGGGTGCCGGGCTTGGCGGGGGCCATGATGAAAGGGAGCAAACCTTGAACCAGCTTCTCGTGGAGATGGACGGGTTTGAACCGAATGTGGGCATTATCATTCTGGCGGCTACCAACCGTCCGGATGTTTTGGACCCGGCCTTGCTCCGGCCCGGTCGTTTTGACCGCCAGGTGGTTCTGGATATTCCCGATATCAAGGGGCGGGAAGAGATTTTGAAAGTCCACGCCAGGGGCAAAAAGCTTGATCCGGACATTGATTATAAAATCTTGGCCCGGCGGACGCCCGGGTTTACCGGCGCCGATCTGGCTAATACCTTGAACGAAGCAGCGCTCCTGGCCGCCCGCAACAATCAGCAGCTGATCACGATGAAAGATTGCGAGGAAGCGATTGAGCGGGTGATCGCGGGGCCGGAACGGAAAAGCCGGATTATGAGCGAAAAGGAACGGGAAATAACGGCTTACCACGAGGTCGGCCATGCGCTGGTCGGTCACTACTTGCCAACGGTCGATCCGATTCATAAAGTCTCCATTATCCCCCGGGGAATGGCCGGCGGTTATACTTTAGCCTTGCCTTTAGAAGATAAAAATTATGCGACGCGGACCGAACTAACAGAAAACATCGTGTTTTTACTGGGTGGTCGGGTCGCGGAGGCAATCGCGCTGGGTGAGATCAGTACCGGTGCCCGCAATGATCTGGAGCGGGCAACCAAACTGGTGCGGAAGATGATTATGGAGTACGGAATGAGCGAGGATCTGGGGCCGATGACCTTTGGGCATGGCCACGAGGATCAGGTTTTCCTTGGGCGGGACATCTCTAGGGATAAAAACTACAGTGAAGAAGTGGCGGCCAATATTGACCGGGAGATGCGTTTGCTGATCGACCAGGCCTATAAGCGGGCGGAAGAGATCCTCACTGGACACCGGGAGGAGTTGGACCGGGTTGCCCGGACGCTTCTGGAAAGAGAGACCCTGGAAGGGGCGGAGTTTGAAGCGGTTCTGGCTGGGGCGGAACTACCCGGACCAGAGGAGGACGATGACGCTCCAAAAGACCAAGAAGCGAACGGCACCGGGAACGAACAAGCCGCATCCGCCGGGACGGAAAACGAGGGGACGACTCAGTCTGGCAAAGAGGAAGGCGGCGAAGAGGAAGACACTAAGGAGACTACGGACTGAGCTTGCGTTATCCCGTGAAAAGGAGGGGGTTTGCATGCAACTTTTCTTTGGTTTCCCTAAAGCCCGGCCTGGACTAGCCCAGAAGTTGCTGGTGGCGGCGGTGGCGTTGCTCTTCTTTGGCCAGTTAACCCTTTACTGGACGTTGCTACGCTGGGAAAGCGGGACGGAAAAGTTTCTCCAAACCCCGATGAACATTTTACTACTGGGGGTCGATGAGCCGAACCTCAACGACCAGGGTGAGCTTGAACGACCCCGGACTGATACCATGCTATTTCTGGCCGTGCGTCCAGAACAGGGCCGGGCTGCGCTTTTTTCAATCCCCCGGGACAGCTTGATTGAGATTCCGGGGGTCGGGATGGATCGGATCAATATGGCCCATGTGTACGGCGGTTATGAGCTTACTAAATCCTTGGTGGAAAAGATCTTGGAGTTGCCGGTCGACCGTTATTTGATGGTTAATTTCCAAAGCTTTGAGGAGATTGTGGATCTGGTGGGTGGGGTTGAGGTCACCGTGGATAAAAGAATGCTTTATGAGGACCAGAGCGCCGGTTTTAGCATCGATCTGCAGCCGGGTCGGCAAAAGCTCACGGGGTACCAGGCTTTAGGTTTTGTGCGCTTCCGCCGCGATGCCTTAGGTGATATTACCCGGACCCGGCGTCAACAACAGTTTCTAGCGGCACTGGCGAATAAACTTCAGGAGAAGGAGACGCTCCTCCGGGCAATTAGACGCTTTCCGGATCTAATTCGGATCGGCCGGAACTACCTCCAGACCGATCTTGAGTTTCCCGAACTGCTTGGGTTGTATTTATTCTTTAAAGACCTCGATCTGCAGGAAGAGTTGCACACCTGGACGCTGCCCGGCGAGTTTTCCGGGCCCTATTGGCGGCTGCACCCGCGGGAGATTGAAGTCTTGACGGAGGCTTACCGCTAGGGAACCTCGGCATAAGTCCAAGGGTGGAATGGTGGCTAATGGTTGTTTTTTCCAAGTCCAGCAAGACTAGAAGGATATACAGCATAAATTGTGGAGTGAGATGACAGCATGAAGATCGATTTAATTCTGGCCGCTGGTAGAAATGGGCGACGGGACTTCCACGGGAAAACGGTGGTTGTGATTGACGTTCTACGGGCGTCCAGCACGATTGTTACGGCTCTGACCAATGGCTGTCTGGCCCTTTATCCGGTGGCCGATCCAGGGACAGCAGCCTTGTTCCGGAGAAAACTTGGTGCCGATTGTTTGACCGGTGGTGAACGGCTGCGCCTTAAGATCCCCGGTTTTGATCTGGGAAACTCCCCTTTGGAATATACGGCCGAAACCGTCTCCGGCCAGCGAATTATCTTGACAACCACCAACGGAACCAAAGCCTTGCTCGAAGCGGAACACGCCGCGGAGATTTTGATTGGCTCCTTCCTTAATGCCGGACGGACCAGTTCTTATTTGACGGACAAGGCGGAGGTGGTCTTTTTTTGTGCCGGGACCATCGGCGAACCGGGCTTGGAAGACCTCCTCTGTGCCGGTTTGATGATTGAACGGCTCTTGGTAAGCGGGGTAGAGGCGGAGTTGAGCGATGCGGCCCAGATCGGTTTGGTGACCTACCGTCATCTCTTGGGCCAGCCCGAAACAGACCCGGTTGTTGTTTTGCACCAGGCGCACCATGCCAAAGGCCTGGCGGCCATGGGTTTAACTGATGACATCACTTATTGTGCGCAGATTGATACCCATCCCTGTTTGGTTCGTTTCCGGGACGGGCGGATTACACTTGTCGACGCTGCTGATGCCGCCACCAAGGGATAGATGGTGTGTCTTTATTCCAGCTTAAACGGAGGAACCATAATTGGTGGTAACAGTTTAAAGCGACCTAACAACAAAAACCGCCGTCTGTGTCAGAAGCCTGGGCAAGGTAATGAACACGGTCGGCGGTCTTTTAAAGATAAACCCCCTAGAAATACTTCTCGTGACTTGGGCGACTACTACTCATCAACCGGGTGTTTTAGTTTGATTGCTGCCGCTACTGTAGACGACGACTTGGTTTCGGCCCTGGTTTTTGGCTTGATAAAGGGCGGTATCGGCTTTTGCGAACACATTGTCAAAGCCGGTGTTGTCAAGGGCAATTCCACAACTGACCGTGATCGAGAACTCCTCACCTGCGGTGGTCCAGTATTTTAGGGCAGCCACTTCTTTCCGGATCTGCTCGCCTAAGGCGTAAAGTTTCTCTGCACTAGAGTGCAAGTCAAGCATGACGAATTCTTCCCCACCGTAGCGCACAGCGATCCGACCGGTGGTGGTATGCTTGGTCAAAACCAACGCCAGCTTTTTCAAGACCACGTCGCCGGTGGTATGGCCATAGGTATCATTAACCACTTTGAACAGGTCAAGGTCAAAAATCATGCAGCCCAGCCGATTGCTGGTACTGTCTTCCACAATGGACAGGAAGATGTTAAGATAGTTCCGGTTGTACAAACCGGTGAGCGAATCGTGCCAGGCCATTAACTTTGTCTCTTTGTGCAGACGGGTATTTTCCAATGCCAGGCTGACCTGATTGGCAATGATCATCAATTGTTCCTGTTGTTCCTGGTCAAAAGAGAAACTTTGGGCACTGGTTACCAAGATCACCCCTAATATATTGTTCTTGGTGGAGAGGGGAACCGTGATCAGGGAGCTAATATTATGTTCGGCCCAATAATTGCGTTCGGCAAAGGAAGCGGATTCTTCCGTATGGATGGCTTGGCTCTTGATCGTCTGCGCTACCAAACTATCTGGTCTCTGCACGAACTCGGGGAGGTCCGGTGGGAGCTGTTTCCCCGAATAAGTTGAAAGCCGGATCGCGTTGTCTTTATCGTGACTGAAGATGGCACAGCTGTAACTGCCCACGATCCCCTGGATAATGTCGGTGATTCGGGTTAGGAGGTTGGTTTCGTCCATCTCTTCGAGGAGAAACTGCTGGATCAGGGTCAGGGTATAGGAAAAGGCGTATTTTTCTTCAAGGCTGGCCTGGGTAAGGTAAGTCTCTTTCAAAGCGGCTTCTTTCTCCGCCAACATTTGCTGCAGATGACGGGCAAGCTCATAGTCGGATTTGGCATAAAAATAGGTAAAGACCCCGACTAAAACCAGGCAAAAGAAGCCTGTACCGATGAAAAAACCATAAACGGCCGGACCCGGACCGTAGACGTGAGCAAGTAAACGGTAGTTAGGCCATAACAGTGCCGCATTGATGCCGTAACCAACGAGGGAGAGCAGCGTAACATAACAGGTTTCCCCGGAAATAAACTCGCGAATGGAAAGAAAGATCAAAAAGAAATAGAGGACGATGAGATAATTGACGGAGAAAAACCCCAAATAATAAATGAAAGAGGCCGTAGCGACATCAAGAAGGTCGATCAGCCAAAAGTAGCGGGCTAAGAGTTGGCGGTTGTAGAGGGACTCCTTCACCACCAAGCCCACAAAGGAAAAAAGAAGGATAAAAGTTAAATAAGGGCGGAGAGAAAGCGAGTAAGGGCTAGTCGGGCCGAAGGCAAGGACACACACCAACAAGAGGAAGAGCAAGCTGGTTAGTTGGTGTAACTTTAAATTAATTTTGATGCGGAGTTGAGCCTTGCCGTTTCCATTGTTTAGTGTCATCATCAATCATCCTTACAACGCTTATTGAATAGACTTTCGACCAATTGGTATACGTATTTAAGAGTTAAGGTCCATCTTGTTGGTTAAAATCAGTTTTATCTTAACGATTCCGAATTAAACAGGAGTTAATGACCGGTAACATTTGTGTTAAAGATCGGCGGGTGAAGATGGAAGTCGGTTTTGGTCTTTAAATAACTATCTTCAATAATAATTTCGGCACAGTACTAAATGTTCTTTAGGGTTAATCAAGGAAGAAAAGAAACGGGGGTGTTGACATGAGATTATTCCGCAAAGAGACGAAAGCGGCTGGGGACGGGACCATGTTATGCTTGGTTGTGGATGAAGAGGGTGGTCAATATTTGTTTGAACCACTAGGCATGGCCCAAACGCCGAAAGAGAAAATATTCCTGGAAATCCTCCGTGAATTACGACAGATTATCAGGACACCGCTGCGTTTGACAGCGGCTTTGCCCGTCTTTAACTACCGGGGAGTTGAAAAGTGTGGGGATGAGACCGGTCTCCTGATGGCTTACGATGAAGAGCTGTGGACCAATTGGCCACTGAAGGGACGAATCCTGCCGCCGACTGCGGTCGCCGCCGTCGCCCAGGATCTGCTGCGGATGGTGCCGTCCCCGGAAAAAAAGGAGTCGGAGTTTATCCAGTTCTATCCGGGCGATCTGGTGCCGTTGGGGAATGGATGTTGGGGGCTTTTGGACCCCCGGGTGCAGCACTTGCTGGCACCGTACCGGGCTGGCGGCGAACAGCGCTTTCTTTACGAGGCACCGGAGGTTATTGCCGGGGCGCCCCGGACGACAGCGTCTTATCTTTATTCTTTAGGATTGACCCTTTACCACCTGGCGACGGGCGAATTCCCCTTTCCCGTCAAAGACCGACGCGAGACCGTCACGGCGATGCTCCGGGAAGACCCGCTTGATCCCCGTTATCTCCAGCCGGAAATCGGTGGTGGATTAGCCCATTTCCTCCTTGAACTGCTCAGTCGGAACCCGGAGGACCGCCCGGTTGTGTCGGCAAGTATGGCGGCACTTAACCAAGCGATTGCCGAGGGGACTTTAGTAGCGAAAGCGGAGGAGGCGGCCCGTTTCCAAGCTGAGGCAGGGGTGGCGAAGGCGAAAGCGGCGCGGAAAAGACAGTGGTATTGGCGTTGGCAGCGGTATAAATGGCCGGTGGTGGCCGTGCTGGGCGTGGCCCTCATCACCTTTTTGCTTCTACAGGGGGCCGGTTATGAGGAGAAGATTACGCCTGCCTCAACCCCGCGGGAGGTAGTTGCGGTCTTTTACGGCGGTTTAGCCCAGCTTGATCCGGTTCAATTGGAAGAACCTTTATCCAAGGGGGTGGGCCGGGAGTTTATCGATATGGTCTCCGCTTTACATGTTACGTCCAAGATCCGACAGGCCTACGAATTAATTGGGGAGCCCTTCCTGGAAATGTCGGGTCTCACCGTTATGGTGGCGGAAGCTTCTACCCCTGATTATCCTGTTTTTACCGCCAGTTACCATCTGCGGATCCGTCAAGGACAGGAATGGGTAAGTCAAGAACGGCGCGACCGGTTAGTCCTGGAAAAGCAAAAGAAGAAATGGCAGATTATTGCCCTCGACTCGGTGATCTTGACGGAAGAACGCACCCCGGTGACCACTCCGGATCCGGCGGATGCGCTTGACAGATTAAACGGGGTAGGATAAGATCATAGAATCATTTAAATGGTAAAAGGTTGCCAACTTCATGTTTGCAGGAGGAAAAAAGTGAAAGAGTTAGCCGAAATTTTACTAACCGAAGAAGAGATTGCCCGCCGCGTCCAGGAGTTGGGAGCGGAGATCACCCGGGATTACCAAGGTAAAGAGCTGATGGTGATTGGGATCTTAAAAGGAGCGCTTCCATTTATGGCCGATCTGATCCGCCAGATTAAAGTTCCTTTAAGATACGATCTGATGGCGGTCTCCAGCTATGGGGATTCAACACGGACCTCCGGGGCGGTGCAGATTTTGAAGGACCTTGAGATGGGGCTGGAGGGCCAACATGTTCTCGTTGTTGAGGATATTATCGACACCGGCTTGACCCTCAAGTATTTGTTGAGCAACTTACAGACGCGGCGCCCGGCTAGTCTTAAGGTCTGTACTTTGCTGGATAAACCGAGCCGGCGCGAAGTAGAAATTACCCCGGAATACAATGGGTTTGTCATCCCCGATCGTTTTGTGGTAGGTTATGGCTTGGATTATGCGGAGCGTTTTCGGGAGTTACCGATGATTGGCGTCCTCAAACCGGAGGTCTATACGGGAAAATAAAACAACGACCCGACCAGTATGATCCCGTCGGTGCTGGGGAAAATACGAAGGGACATACTTTGGAAGGGAGGATAGATCGTGTCCAAAACTAAGCTGCAAGAGGTTGTGGACGGGATTTATATGGATCCGGTGCCGATTACCGTTGGTAATGAGGTCAAGCTGAAATACAAAGGAAAGTTGGCGACTGCTGGTGCCAATAGCATTTATCTCCGGGCCGGTTATGGTTTCGACCAATGGACCGATGTGCAAGACATAAAGATGCGAAAGGGGCGGGACGGTAGTTGGTCCGCTTCACTGGTGGTTAACGATCCAACTCGCTTAAATTTCTGCTTTCACGACGGTGCGGACCATTGGGACAATAACTCCGGTCGAAATTGGAGTTATGAGATTCATGACGGTGAATTGACGAACTAAAAGAAGGCCTGCAAAAGGCCTTTTTTCTTAAATATTGGTAGAATGATGGGATGACGCGGGGAAAAGGCAGGATTTTACTTTTTACCGTAGAAGTTAATAAAATTATGATTAATATGTGGGAGGAGGGGGAAGGTGGCTAAGATTCTTGTGATCGACGATTCCCCACTCTTCAGGCTCTTATTGAAGGAGATTCTAATTCACAATGGAAATGAATGTTTTGACGCGGCAACGGTGACCGAGGGTTTGGCGCTTTTTTTTAAGGAAAATCCGGATTTAGTGATTAAAGATTTGATCATCGGCGATGCCGATCCGGTAGAAGTAATCAAAGAATTTAAGAAGCACAATCCCAAGGTGAAGATTGTGGTTTGCAGTACTGCGACGCAGAAAGGTCTGATCTACAAAGCGATTAGAGCCGGAGCTCAGGATTTTCTGATCAAACCATTTCATACCGATGAAGTTACCAAGACGATCCAGCGCCTACTGGCGAACTAACCAATTTGAAAATATTAGTTGCAGGATAAGTTCGTCACTCAGCTGGCTTTGAATTACTTCACTTTATAAAGCTAATTTCGCCGACGTGAGTGGCTTGGCGTAGCTGGCGTGGGGCGACTACCAAATCTTTGCTAAAGGGAATTGGACGGTCGACCCGAAAATACTTAATTACGGTAGTGCATGCAAGTAAAGACGGAGCAGGCTAATCTTAACAAAGTTTTTGGCAACACCCAACACTGCGTGGGTAAACAAAGGAGTAATGGACATGGCAAAAAAACATCCCGGGTTTTACTTGGTATTGCTGATCACCATCCAAATCCTGCTGGTATTTTCCCTGCCCTTGTTGGCGAGGGGTGAAGCCCCTCCCGGAGAGGCCCTTGCTTTCCCCGGACGTTTTAAGGTAGTGGATGCCGACGGGAACGGGACACCGGATCACCTCGGCTATTTTCTGCAATTACCCGCGTCCCGGCCCGACGTTGTTTGGGTCTGCGGCGAACTCCAGGCAATGATTAATGACGGGTGGCGGACCATCGACTACACCGCCCGGTCATTTACGGAGACCAGCGGCCCGGAAGCAGCCCTCTATTTTTACGGCGGCGAGTTGCGCCGGCTCCGGGTGAGTGGTCCTTATCGCATTTTAATTGAGATTAGGGGGGTAAACCTGCACGCTTCAGGAGTGGGCGGTGTTTCCTCCGCTTACCATTATGACCAATTTGAAACGGCTGATGCCGTCCTGACCAACCAGGGGCCTTTTTCCACCGCCCAGATCGAAAAGGTTATTGACAAGTGGGCAAGGGAAAACGGGATTCAATTGGGACCACTACAGACGGCCACTTTCACCTTTGACCGCTGGCGTTTTGATTTTGGGGGGATTAATGGCGGATACGGTAAACGGGTGTGGTACGCGCCGACTGGCGAGATTAACTGGACGGTTCAGTAGATAGGAATTGCTTATTGCAACCACAAAGGATCCGGTTTGTCCGGATCTTTTGTGATCATGGGTTCGGGATAATTAAACCGAAATAACCCGTAAAAGTGAATGCTAAAGGTTGAGGAAAGAGACCTAATATGAGATAATGCGGGCAAGTGAAATTGCTTTCGTGCGGAGTAGGGTTGGGGAAAGGAGGAGAGACGATGGATCTATTCAGTGCAGCGCGGGAAGCTGAGCGGAAGAAGGAGGCCCCTTTGGCGACGCGGATGCGCCCGGAACGCTTTGAGGATTTCATTGGTCAGCAGGAGATCGTTGGGCCTAACCGTTTACTACGACGGGCAATCGAAGCCGACCGTTTAACTTCAATGATCTTTTACGGGCCGCCGGGTACAGGCAAGACGACGCTGGCGTTCCTGATCGCCAAATACACAAAGGCTCATTTTGAGACGGTGAACGCTGTTTCGACCGGTGTTGCGGAGCTGAGAAAACTGATTAAAGAAGCGGAGGAACGCTACGCTTTGCACGGGAAACGGACCGTAGTCTTTATCGATGAGATCCACCGTTTTAATAAAGGACAACAGGATGCGCTGTTGCCGGCGGTTGAAGATGGTACCATTATTTTGCTGGGCGCGACGACTGAAAACCCCTTTTATGAAGTGAATACCCCCCTCTTGTCCCGCTCCCGGATCTTTCGCTTGCGGCCGTTGACCGACGATGATTTGAAGCAGGTGATCGCCCGGGCCCTCGAGGACCGGGAGAAGGGGTTGGGCGACCTCCGGGTGGAACTGGAACCGGCAGCTTTGGAACACTTGGTCCGGGTTGCCGAGGGCGATGCGCGGTTGGCCTTGAACGGTCTGGAACTGGCGGCGCTCACGACCGAACCGGGACCGGACGGAAGACGCCTGCTTACGGAAGAGATCATTGTCGATTCGGTGCAACAAAAGGTGATTCGCTATGATAAGCAAGGCGATAACCACTATGATACGATCTCTGCTTTCATCAAATCGATCCGGGGCTCCGATCCGGATGCCGCCCTCTTTTATCTGGCCAGGATGTTAAAGGCGGGGGAAGACCCGAAATTTATTGCGCGGCGGATGATTGTCCATGCCGCCGAGGATATTGGTAACGCCGACCCCCAAGCTTTATTGGTGGCCGTTGCGGCTGCGCAGGCCGTCGAGATGGTTGGGTTGCCGGAAGCCCGGATTCCCATGGCCCAGGCGGCGACCTATTTGGCGACCGCGCCAAAGTCCAATGCTTGTTGTCAAGGGATAGACCGCGCTTTCGCCGATGTGGACGCGGTCAGTCAGGGGACGATTCCGATGCATCTCCGCGACGCCAGCCATCCCGGTTCTCGTCAGTTGGGGCACGGTCAAGGTTATCTCTACCCCCATGATTTTCCCGGGCACTATGTACGCCAAGAATATCTGCCCGCCGAGGTGAAAGGGCGTCGTTACTATGTGCCGACGACTGAAGGATATGAACGGGAGATAAAAACAAGGTTAGAAAAATGGCGCGTTGGGGAGAATAAGGATTAGGAGCCAAAAGAAATTTTAAGAAGAGGCTTGACAAACCCTATTCTTATTTGCTATAATTTTCTTTCTTGACAAAAATGGACAATCTGTGCTATAATTCATTTATGGTAAAGAAGAAGGATGGTGAACAGGTTTGTCCAGACAAGAACCAAATGTTTTAGAAAAGATCCGGAAGGATATGGACAGCTTTGTTGGCCAAGAGGTCAGTTTAAAAGCTAACACAGGACGCAAGAAGGTTTTCCAGATCAATGGTATTCTAGAACAGACTTATCCTAAAGTTTTCGTGGTTAAGTTTCGGGAACGGCAGGTTGAACGGAGAGTATCCTATAGTTACGCGGATTTGCTCACGGAGGTTGTTGAAATCTCCATCGGGGACACGCGGATTGGCGTCCAGACAAATTAACGCACTATTACACCCGTCTTCCACAAGGAAGGCGGGTTTTACTTTTTACCGGGTTAATTGTACGGCGCCCGCCGGGTACAGTAGGGTACGGAAATAGGCCAAAAAGAGTTTAAACAGAAAAGCTTTGCTGTTGCTGACAGGAAGCGCGCCTGGGGTGTCGAATTTACTTAGAAGAAATTAGTCGGTCATTCTCCGGTGCCAAAGGCACCGCGGCCCATGACCAGCTGTAGTAGGCCTTTGGGGCACGTCGCCCACTAGCTTTACTTTAATTCACTTCGTGATTTTAATAGAGACGACGGGAGCGGCTTGGTAGCCAGCGTGGGCCAGTACTTAAGACAAAGGCAACCGACGGAGGATGAGCAAGCGATGAACGGGCGGATCTATAGGGTGGCTTTGGTGTTGGTGCTTGGTCTAATGTTTTTCCCGCCAGCGACGGTGGTGAGCGAAGCTCCGACCGTCCTTGGCCTTACGGTCAAGTTAAGCCTGGAGCCCCCCGTGACCCTCCGCTGCCTGGGACCGACGGCCCTTTTTTACCTACCGGTGAAGGATTTGGTGCCAACGCCCCCGCTTTCGGCCGCCCCTTGGCAGGAAGTGGGCGGCAGTACCATCCGCCACCAATTAACTTGGCGGATTGATCTGGTTGATGGTCGGAT
This sequence comes from Bacillota bacterium, assembly GCA_012512605.1. GTDB lineage: Bacteria > Bacillota > UBA4882 > UBA10575 > UBA10575 > Capillibacterium. The sequence goes on along the minus strand of JAAZDX010000177.1, from coordinate 1,464 downwards.
CAGCCTCCTTTCCGAACAGGGGGATATGGTGACTGCGGATTTACCTTTAATGCTGTACAGTACCGATGGGGGCGGTTTTGAACTGAACGGGGCCTTCTATCCGGGAGCGCTCCTCCTTTGGCCCGAGGAGGGGCTGCATTTCTTTAACGAAGTCAGCCTTGAAGATTATGTCTGTGGCGTTTTGGGGAGCGAAGCGTATGCTAGTTGGCCTTTGGAAGCTTTAAAGGCGAATGCGGTCGCTATCCGGTCATATACTTTATATAGTTTGGGCAAACACGGGACTTTTGATCTCTGTGACACCATCCATTGCCAGGCCTACCGGGGTCTGCCCCGGGAAGAGGTCTTCCGCACGGCGGTAACGGCGACGACTGGGGAGATCCTAAGTTGGCAAGGAACACCCATTAACGCCGTTTATCACTCGAGCAGCGGCGGGCGAACCAGGAATAATGAGGAGGTTTGGGTGGGAACACCCCTACCCTATTTACGTTCGGTGGAGGATTTTGACCACGAGGGACGAAACTACCAGTGGCCGCAGCACTACCTTTTTTGCTGGGCAGAGTTGACCCAGGCCCTGGGTGTGGCTGTCGACCGGGAACTGCGCATCGTCCCCTTCTTTAATGTTGACGGAGAACGACTGGGCTTTTGGTTTTACAGTCATCTTACGGGGAAACAGTTCCGGAACGAAGAGTTAAGGCGTCTCTTGGCTTTGCCCAGCCCCAATTTCCGGGTTTTTATCTATCCGGCGGAGACCGAAATCACACAGGCGGTTACTTTGCTGCCGGGGACGAATCTGCTCTTTACCGGGAAAGGGGCCGGCCATGGGGTTGGGCTTAGCCAGTGGGGAGCGGCGGCCATGGCGAGTCAGGGCTATTCTTACCACCAGATTCTCCGGCACTATTACGGGTCGGAGGTGCGTTTGAGTTGTTTAAGGAGTCACCCCCGCTGGCCACAACCCGCGAGTAGGCAATGACCAAATTGAGCTGGCGTTTTCTTTGTCGGATTGTTGTCAGACGGCGTGGAAAGCTACGCATAGCGGCCTCACCAGTCCGGGCGGGACTCGATGCTCTCGTCGCTCGTGGTTAGAATCTCGCCGCTCGTCATTAGGTCTATCATTTAATTAAACGCCAACGGCATGCTTGAATACGAGTGACCAGCGACCAGCCGTATTTTTTAAGTGAAATACTCGATTTCGGCCTGGGGGAAGCGTTCCTTAATCTCATCTATGAACCAGTTTTTCAAGGTCGCCAATTGTTCCGGAGGATAGAGGTATTTCCCGTAACCGTACTTTCCCCATTTCAGTTTGCGGTTTTCCTCGTCCATCTCCAACTTGGTCTGGGGGAACCGTTCTAAAATTACCTTTTTGGCCCGAGCGGTAAAACGGTGGGAGATCAATTCAAAGCTGAGGCTGGGCGGGCGATGGGGCTGTACCCAATGGGCCAGGTCTTTCAGTAACCGACGGTAGTC
>JAAZDX010000176.1 GCA_012512605.1 Bacillota bacterium | reverse complement strand
TTCCGCGCGTCTTAGGTAGCGGGGCCCATTTTTACCCGATTATCTTAGGGCACGAATTCTCCGGTGAAGTGGTCGAGGTCGGTCCGGGGGTCACCAACGTCAGGGTGGGGGAGCGGATCGCCGGAGCGCCTTTGGTTCCTTGCCTGAAGTGTGCCGATTGCCAGCATGGTTGGTACGCCCAATGTAAGAACTATAGTTTTATCGGTTCCCGGATTTTCGGCAGTTGGGCCGAGTTTGTCAAAATACCAGCTATTAATGGGGTTAAGTTGCCGGATGGCGTGACTTTTGAGCAAGGTGCGCTCTTCGAACCGGCTACCGTGGCTCTGCATGGTCTGTTGGTGATGGGTTTCCGGGGCGGGACTGACGTTGCGATCATCGGATGCGGGACGATTGGCATGTTGGCATTGCAGTTTGCCAAGATCCTGGGGGCGAGGCGGATTACGGCCCTGGACATCGATGACAGAAAACTGGCTTTGGCAAAAAAATATGGGGCCAGTGTGTGTGTCAATACGGGTGCGGCCGATTTCAAAGCGCAGATTCAGGAAATAACCGCTGGCCGGGGGTTTGAAATGGTTGTGGAGAGCGCGGGGGTTGAGTTTACCGAAAAGTTGAGTTTGGAGATCGCGGGGAATAAAGGAAATGTCATGTTTATTGGCACTCCGGCGAAGCCGATTACTTTGGCTCCCGGCGAGTTTGAGCATATTAATCGCAAAGAATTGACCATTCGCGGTTCATGGATGTCCTATTCGCCGCCCTTTCCAGGGAAGGAATGGGAGTTGACCGGTTATTACTTGCAACAAGGTCTGCTCCAGGTTGATGAATTGATTGACCGCGTCATTCCGCTTTCCCAGATCAATGCGGCGTTTGCGGATTTGGCGGTGCCCGGTAGGGTAAAGGGGAAAATTCTCTTAAAAGGATAGATTATCCCTTGCGGTCGTTGGCAAGCCCTAATGGGCGTGCCCAAAGGAGGTGGTTCGTAAAGAGATCAATGGGACTGTATCCGCTGGTGAACAGGTTTCGGGCTCGTCCATCATCAGGGGAACTGTCAATGAAGAGGGGAAGCTGGTGGGGATTGATTAATTCGAAGGAGGAGTGTTGATGGGTAACTTAAATAAATTTACGGCAGTTGATGGAGTTGATCCGCATTTAGTCCCGAAACGCCAAGTTTATACCGGAGCCCAAATTCCGGCCGTTGGTTTAGGAACTTACGGTTCCGACCGCTTCAGCGCCGAACAGGTTGCCGCAGCCGTTGAAGGGGCGATCGCGGTGGGTTACCGCCATATTGACTGCGCATCGGTTTACGGAAATGAACATCTAATCGGTGAAGTTTTACAAGAGGCAATTGCGTCCGGGATTAAACGGGAAGAACTATGGATTACTTCAAAACTATGGAATGATATGCATGGTGACGGGGATGTGCTTATATCATGCGCCAAATCTTTGAAGGATTTACGCCTGGATTATCTGGACTTATACTTGGTCCACTGGCCGTTCCCCAATTATCATCCCCCGGGTGCCGATGTGGACTCCCGTGATCCGGATGCCCGCCCCTATATCCATGAGGAATACATGAAGGTTTGGCGGCAAATGGAGCGTCTGGTTGAGATGGGACTCGTCAAACATATCGGGACCTCCAACATGACCATTCCCAAACTGGAATTATTGTTGCGGGATGCCAAAATCAAACCGGCTTGCAATGAAATGGAGCTACATCCGCATTTTCAACAGCCCGAGTTATTCAAGTTTGTGGTGGACAATGGTATTGTCCCGATTGGCTTTTGCCCGATCGGATCACCAAACCGTCCGGACCGGGATAAAACCGAAACCGATACGGTAGATATTGAGGATCCGGTTATTGTGAAAATTGCCGAGCGTCATCAGGTCCATCCGGCGGTGATCTGTGTCAAGTGGGCTGTCCAACGGGGCCAAATTCCGATCCCCTTTTCCATCCACCGTCAGGAGTATCTAAGCAATCTGCAGGCCGCAGTGACCGACCCCCTGACCGACGAAGAGATGGCCGCGATCGCGAAGATCGATAAGAATTGTCGTTTGATCAAGGGGCAGGTTTTCTTATGGGAAGGCGCTAAAGATTGGGAAGACCTGTGGGATCTGGACGGTAAAATTGCCGGTTGGGAAGGTAAGTGAGTTTGGGCCAACCCTCAATTCATGAAGGAGGATCTCGATGCTGAAAGGGATACCGAAGATCATTTCCCCTGAATTGCTGAAGGTTCTGATGGAAATGGGACACGGGGATGAACTGGTTATTGGGGATGGCAATTTTCCGGCGGCCGCGATCGCCCCTCGGCTGATCAGGGCCGACGGACATGGGGCTGTGGAATTACTCGATGCGATATTGAAGTTTTTCCCCCTGGATCAATACGACAAACATCCAGTGACCTTGATGGCCGTGGTCCCGGGGGATGATGTTGAAACTCCGATCTGGGATGAATACCGGGCCGTTGTGACCAAGCACTATCCGGAGGCCCCTGAATTTAAATATGTGGAACGGTTTGCTTTCTACGAAAAAGCGAAACAGGCCTATGCGGTGTTGGCGACCGGCGAAGCCGCGCTCTATGCCAATGTAATCCTGAAAAAAGGGGTCGTCGTGGACTAGAGGTTTAGGCCTGTTGACGCGGGGGCGTTTTGTGGGCCCGATCGTCCCTGGCTTTTACAGGGATATGGTAACCGAAGGGCTACAGAATAACGGAAACTATTGACTTCTTTTGGATCATATGTTAAAGTAGGGTAAACAGAACGTTTCGCGATAAAAATAATATTCTACATATAACGTTTTTAATAAGTGGAAAATTATTCTGTAGCAAGCAGAGGGAGGTGATGGGGGCGACAAGTTAAATTATTAATAATATATCGCTGTTTCTTTAAAGTCTTGATCAGGAGGATTAAAGGAGGAGATTAATGATGAGAAGAACGCGAAGGTTGTTTGGTCTGTTATTACTTGTTCTGGTTGCGGTAACAATTGGGGGCGCGGTTCACGCGGCGAAGCAGATTACACTGACGGTTTGGGATTTTAAATATGCTGATCCCAACATGAACCCGACCATGGTAAAGATCGACAAGATGTTTATGGAGAAATACCCACATGTCAAGATCAATCATGTCGCGCAACCCAATGATCAGTATTATCAATTATTGCGGGCGGCCGCCCAGGCTAATAGGGGCCCGGATGTAGTCATGTTGCACGGGGCGCGGGGCGATGTCTATGAACTCGATCCCATTCTGCTTAAACTGGACAATTACATCAAATCGTGGCGGAACGAAATTCCGGAAGACAGTTGGAAAGTCGCTGCTACAAACCGGGATTTCAAAAAGGGTATTAAATTAATCCCGATGACTTCGCAAGGTTTTGGTTTTTACTACAATAAAGCCCTCTTTAAAAAAGCGGGACTTGACCCGAATAACCCACCAAAAGATTGGGATTCCTTCTTAGGGGCTTGCGCAAAGTTAAAAGCGGCCGGAATTGTTCCGATCACCGGCGGGCTCCGGGATTTTACAACCAACTTTATGTTCCGGGCCTTAGCCGCCAATATTTACGGGAAAGAGGTTTACGGGCTCCAAACCGGCGAACAAGGTTTTGCCAACAATAAAGCCTTTAAGAAGGCGGCGGAAATGATGGTCGAACTGAAGGATAAAGGCTACTTTGATCCGAATGCCGCCTCCATCCCCTATTTTATGGACGCGATTGATATGTTCGCTGCTGGTAAAGGTGCTATTTTCTGTGGTCTGCTCTCCGACGTGGGCAACTGGAAACAATTCAGCGATGCCCTTGGCAAGGACAATGTAGGCTACTTCCCCACCATCAACTTTGCGGAAGCAAACTATAAAGACATGCAAACCTTCCAACCCGTTGGCATCGGTTACGGGGTTACCACTTGGTCGAAGAACAAAGATATGGCCGTGAAATACGCTGAATTCTATGCGCGCGGCGAAGGGGCAATGGTGTTTGTTGAAGAGACCGGCGCCTTCTCTCCGAATACCAGTTTGGATACGAAAGTCTTAGGATACCCGGTACTAGCCGAGATCAACAGCTACCTCACTGATGAGCATACTTCCGAAGACTATCAAACCATGTTTATTAGCGCTTTTGAAGACGCAATGATCGCGACCTGCCAACAACTATTAATCACCGAAGAGATTAACGTCGACAAATTTGTTGAACAAGTGGAAAAAATTGCTGCCGAACACAGATAAGAAGTTCCAGCTAACTCTTGGTTAATTTGCTTAGGTGCCGCTTTCTCCTTCCCCGGATCATGAAAGCGGCACCTACAACTCACAACGATGCCTTTTCGCAAAGGAGTTTGATGGCTTTGAGAAAAGCAAACCCGAAAACTCAAGGAATACCGGATATGGATCTCCTGATGAGGCAAAATGGCTTGAAGCCTGGGAAAACAACGCGCTTACAAACGCAGGAAAGCCGGGATGCATATTTATTGATCACGCCATTGATGATCCTGATGTTAGTTTTTATCCTTTTTCCGATGGTTTCCAATTTTATCTATAGTCTTACCGACTGGCGTGGTTTTGGGGCGCTGAATTGGGTGGGCTTCGATAACTTTCGCGCCATGTTTGAAGATGAAAGGTTTTGGCAGTCGATCAAAAACACGTTGATATTGTTGCTATTTATCCCGTTGGGGGTTTTTATCCCCCTGTGCTTGGCCGCTTTATTACGGGGCGGTCTTAAGGGTTGGAAGTTTTTCCGCGCCGTTATTTATCTTCCCCAGGTTCTGGGTTATGTTATTTTGGGGATGGTCTTTAATCTGTTTTTGCGGTCGAATGGCCCGTTGAATAGCCTCTTGGAAATGGTCGGTTTACATTCTTGGGCATTTGATTGGTTGAATCGGCCTTTGTTAGCTTTATTATCATTAGGAACAGTCTATAGCGTTATCGTGCGCATTGGGTTTGGCACGATTTATTTTTTAGCCGCCATGGGTAGCGTTGATGAGCATCTATATGAAGCGGCGCGGGTTGATGGTGCCGGTTGGTGGACCAGGTTCTGGCATGTCACGCTGCCTTCCATCCGGTTTAATATTGAGTTCTTGGTTGTCATGTCGGTTATTGAAAACGTAGCACGCGCCTTTTCGTTCATTTACACCTTTAGTCGAGGCGGACCCGGATATAGTACGCATACTTTGGAATATAGTCTATACACGCTAGGTTTTACCAACGGAAGAATCGGCTACGCCAGTGCCTGGTCGGTCATTCTCTTCTTTATTTGCGCGGTCATTGCGGTAATGCAAATCAGACTAATGAGGTGGAACGATGGATAAAAGTCTAAAGTTTTATACTTATCTTGTGTTAATACTATTTGCGCTGGTCTCAATCTATCCGCTCTTCCACGTGTTTATCACTAGTTTTAAATTGGTCGATGAATATATCGAAAATCGTGTTTTTCCCCCGGCAAAATGGGTTTTAGACAATTATAAAGTGGCCATAGAGCAGGGACATTTGCTTTCATATTTTTGGAATAACGCCATCCTGATCCCGGCGGCCATGCTTTTTTATCTCTTTGTCTGTGTTGCCGCTGGCTTTGCTTTTGGACGGTTACGGTTTCGCTTGCGTTTACCGTTGTTTTTGGCCACCCTCTTTTTAATGATCTTTCCACAGATGCTGCTCTCCCTTCAAATCTTTCAGATCTGCAACAAGCTTTATCTGACCGATACTTATTTGGGCGTTATTCTGGTTTGGACCGCGTATTTTGCGCCGTTTGGCACCTATATCATGGCTACTTATTTTAATTCCATCCCTTATGAAATCATCGAATCGGCCCGGGTAGACGGTGCCAGCACCTGGCGGATCTTGTCCCAGATTGCCACCCCAATGGCGCTGCCAATGATCGGATTCCTTGTCATCATTGGTTTTCAGTCCATGTGGAATGAGTTGCCTTTCTCCTTGTTGTTGCTGCAAAGTATGGAGAAACGGACCGTTACTTTGGGGATCGCGATGATCCAAGGTCAGTACGGGATCTCCGATCCGATACGAGCGGCCGTAATCGTGCTCGCTTCCTTCATACCGATCCTTGTCTTTTTATTCTTCCAGAAGTACATTACTACCGGTACGTATGCTGGATCGCTCAAAGGATGAGCAAAAATAATCAGGCGGAGAGACAGATGAAGACTTATGAACTAACATTTTTGGGGCATATGTGTTTTGATGAAATAACCCCTTTTCAAGGTGAAACCACTGTGGCCCCCGGCAGTGCGGTTTTATGCGGGGCGATGGTAGCGGCGCGGGTTGGTAAGAAAGTTGCGGTCGTGACCAGGATGGCCCAGAAGGATGAAGAGATCCTTCAGCCCATGCAAGAACTGGGCATCGATACTTATTTAATCCCGGCGGAAGAAACAACCTATTCAGTGGTGATCCATCCGACCGCCAATCTTGACGAACGGCGGTTAATCTTAAAAAAAAGCGCCGGACGCTTTGAATTAGAGGAGATTCCTGACGTGTCCACTCAATATCTGCATCTTGCCGGTATCTCCGACCAGGAGTTTGATTTAGACTTGATTTGCGGTTTAAAAGACCGGGGCTACAATCTTTCGGTTGATCTGCAGAGTTTTGTCCGGCAAGTGGATCCGGCCAGTCGGGAGATTGCTTTTAAAGATGTTCCGCAAAAACAAGCCATCGTCAAACAGATGAGTAAGGTGAAGTTGGATGTGGTGGAGGCGAAAGTTCTCACCGGGACCGGTGATCTGGAGAAAGCGGCCATGATCTTTGAAGAGTGGGGTTGCCCGGAGACCGTCATTACCCATGCGGAGGGCGTATTAGCCAGAGCGGGGGGGAGAACGTATTACGAAAAGTTCTCCAACCGGAGCGTGCTGGGGCGTACAGGCCGGGGGGACACTACTTTTGCTGCTTATTTAGCCTGGCGAATGGAGCATGAGGTGGCGGAAGCCCTTAAATTTGCCGCCGCTTTGGTCTCGATCAAGATGGAAACGCCCGGGCCCTTTCAAGGAACACTGGATGATGTGTATCACCGGATCAGGGAATATCACCTGTAAGACTGCCCGAAACTACTTTGCTTTGGAGGGAAAAGAAGATGCATTTGTTCAAAACTCCTGAAAAATACTTCAAAGTCGACCCATGGTTGGTGATTGAAGAAGGATTCGACCCGGCCAAACAACGCTTGTCTGAATCAATTTTCTCTTTAGCCAATGAATTCATGTGTGTTCGGGGTTATTTTGAGGAAGGTTATTCCGGCGATCATCTTTTGGGCAGCTATTTCAGCCAGCTCTACGAGATCATGGATATTAATCATCCGCAGGTCTTTAAGGGTTTTATCACAGAAGGGGCCACGATGCTCAATGCGGTGGATTGGCTTTATACCAGAATTAGCCTTGACGGCGAAGAATTAGATTTAGCCAAGGTTAAATTCGCCGATTTTCGGCGAACCCTTGATCTGCGCAATGCCACTCTAAAACGGGAGTTTGTGTGGACGACGGCGCAGAACAAACAGCTGCGGATTACTTTTCTCCGCTTTACCGATATGGTGAATACCGCCATGGGGTGCCAGCGGATTATCTTTGAACCGTTGAATTTCTCCGGTGAAGTAAAAGTCTGTTCCGGACTGGACTTTGATACCATTTACGAACTGGCCGCTGGCTGGGATCAAACGCAGGAGACCGGATCCAGCCAAGAGAGGAAGGGGAACCTGAATTTCTGGACTTGTCAGCGGAAACAGTTTGCGGATGGTTTATACTGTATCCAAGCCCGCACCCGGCGGAGTAAGATCAATCTCTTCTCCAGTTTCCGGCTTACTTCCGACCAAGCGCTTGATCCGCGCTACGTGGAACGGGAGAAGTTTGTTGGGGCCGAGTTTTCGCTACAACTCCGGGAAAAGCAGGCCACTGCCTTCGAGAAGATGGTGGTGAACCACTGGGAAGAAAAGGGCGATGTGGAGCAGGTTTGGCAGAACGGTTTAAGCCTGGCGCAAAAATATGCCGCCATAACCTACGAAGAGGCCCTGGAAAAGCACCAGCAGCACTGGGCTGATTTTTGGCGACGGATGGACATTGAAATCAAGGGCGACCCTGAGCTGCAGCAAGGGGTGCGCTATTCCTTATATACGGTGTATAGTAACTATCATGGCGAGAGCGACCGGCGGAACGTCATTTGTAAGCTGGCCGGTGAAGTATACAACGGGGTCAACTTCTGGGATACGGAGATTTATTGCCATCGCATGTATATGTTCCTCAACCCGGAGATCGCCCGCAAACTACTGATGTATCGCTATCATTATCTCCCCAGGGCGTTGGAAAACGCCAAACGGGTCGATTTAGAGGGCGCCCGCTATCCCTTTTCCACCATAACCGGGGTGGAGGAGATGGGTACCTGGCAGCATGTGGAGTTGGAGATCCACCAAAACCTAGCGATTTTTTACGCCATCTGGCATTACGATCAGGTCTGTAAAGATAAACAGTTTTTATACAATGAAGGCATCGAAATGTTGTTGCAGATGTGCCGTTGTATGGCCAGTTGGGGCGGGTGGAGCCCCAAGAAGGGCGACTTTGGCTTTTACGGGGTAATGGGACCGGACGAGTTCCATATGATGGTTAACCATAACTGTTATACGAATTATATGGGGAAGAAGATGTTCCTCTATACGCTGGATGTACTGGCGGAGATGAAAGAGAAAGCCCCGGAGCGATATGAACAGGCCATCAAGAAAGTGCAGTTGACCCCGGAAGAGACCGCCAACTGGAGACTGATGGCGGATAAGATGCGGATTTTAAAGGACGAAGAAACGGGGATTTACGAACAGCATGACGGGTATTTTGATCTGCCCCATGTTGAGGTGAAAAGTATTCCCATGTCCCAAATCCCCCTCTACAAACACTGGGCTTATTTCAAGATCTTTCGGTACAATGTAATTAAACAGCCGGATTTTCTTAACCTGATCTATTTCTTCAGTCAAGACTTTCCCATGGAGGAGAAGAAGGCGAATTATGAATTCTATGAAGCCCGGACTTGCCACGAGTCGTCTTTATCCCCTTCCTTACACGGGATTTTAGCGGCGGAACTGGGTAAATTGGAGGAAGCATACAACTTCTTCGCTTATGCCGCCCGCTTGGATCTGGATAATTATAACCGCAATACGGAACAGGGAATCCATTCGACATCGGCGGCCGGGGTTTGGGCTGGGATGGTCTTCGGTTTCGGGGGATTACGGACCGATGGCGATCAGTTGATCTTTAATCCGACAATCCCGAAAGAGTGGCCGTCTTACCGGTTCCGCATAAGTTACGCTGGTTCACTGCTGGAAGTGTCCGTTACTCAGCAAGAAGCGGTATTTCGCGTCGTTGAAGGAGAACCTGTTCTGCTTAAGATTTATGGGGAAGCGGTTACGGTTCCGGTCGAGGGTGTAACCATCAAGCGTCAATAATATTTTTACAAACATTTGAGGTGCTGTTATGATCATCACGGTTACATTGAATGCTGCAATCGATAAAACACTGGTCTGTAAGGATTTAACCTTAGGAGCAATCACCCGCGCGGAACAATCTTTAGCGGTGGCCGGAGGAAAAGGGAACAACGTAGCCCGGACTGTTCACCGCCTCAAGGGCGATGTGATCGCCACCGGATTTGCCGGTGGCACTACCGGCCTCATCATCCGGAAGATGCTAGAGGAAGAAGGAATACGACACTGTTTTACGGAGATCGCGGCGAATTCTCGGGTGTGTCTCGCCCTGGTTGACGAGGCGCGGCAGATCGTAACCGAGGTCTATGAGCCGTCACCGGTTGTAGAAGAGGAGGAGTGGCAGGGGCTTAAGAAGTGCCTTGCTGATTTAGCGCCGCAGGCTTCGTTTATTACGTTTAACGGTAGCCTTCCGGGCGGCTTAGACCACAGCGCCTATTACGAACTGATGCTTTGGTGCCGAAAACATAACCCCGAGTGTAAAATGGTCTTAGATACAAGCGGGGCCGCCTTGCGGACCGGGATCAAGGCGCGACCCTATATGGTTAAACCGAACAAGGATGAAATTGAGGAACTTTGTGGTCATCCCTTGGCGCGGGATGCCGACTATGAACAGGCCGTTCGTCAGCTCTTGGCGGAAGGAACCGAACTGGTTTTAGTTTCATTGGGGAGCGCGGGTCTGATCTTCGGTTATAAAGAGGCGGTATTTAAAGTTGAACCAATGCGCGTGGAAGAGGTGAAGAGTACCGTGGGCTGTGGTGATGCGATGGTCGGAGGAGTCGTTAGCCAACTAGCCGCCGGGGCTGACGTGATGACTGCCGTAAAGTACGGGGTTGCGGCCGCCACTTCCAACTTGTCCACCAAAAGTCCCGGGTGTATTGATCCAGACCAGGTTGGGAAGGTGTATCCAAAGGTGCGTATTCAGCCCATGGGAACAGCCTAGGTGGTTAACCTCGATAATTGAACGGGCTACGGTTATAGCGAGCGAGCCGGGGTGAACACCTCCACGAAAAGGAGAAATGATGATGGCGCTTGTAACCTTAAACGAGCTTTTTGCCGCAGATTATGCGGGAGCTATTTGCGGGTTTGATTTTGTTAATCTGGAAACCGTAAAAGCAATTATGGCCGGCGCGGAGGAATTAGGGACGCCAGTGATCTTAATGGTGACCGAAGGCGGGGTCAAATACGCCGGGCTGGATTATATTGCGGCCCTTGGCAAGGTAGCAGCCGAAAAGGGAAAGGTCCCCGTCGCTTTGCACCTTGACCACTGTACTGATTTCGATCTGATTATCCAGGCGATCAAAGCCGGTTTTACCTCTGTTATGATTGACGCTTCCCATCTACCCTTTGCCGAAAACCTCAAGCTGACCAAAGAAGTGGTCCGAGTGGCCCATGCGGCGGGGGTCTCAGTCGAAGCCGAACTCGGTCGGATCGGGGGGAAGGAAGATAACATACAGGTAAAAACGGCGGAAGCGTTCATGACCGATCCCGAGGAAGCAGTAGAATTTGTTACGGCAACAAAAGTTGATTGTCTGGCGGTGGCGGTCGGGCCCAGTCACGGCATATATAAGGGTGAACCCAACTTGAACTTGGCCTTATTGAAGAGGCTCAAATCTGTATTGGATATTCCCCTGGTCTTGCATGGCGGTTCTGGGCTTCCCGACGCTGTGGTCAAAGAGGTGGTGGCGATCGGGGTACGTAAATTCAACGTCTGGACGGAACTGGCCGTCGCGCATACCGATACGATCCGGGCGGTTTTAAAGGAAGAACCCACCCTTTACGATCCACGTTCCCTTTTTAAGCCGACGGTTGAGGCCATGAAGGCTGTGGTTAAAAGTAAGATTCTACTAACGCAGGCTTAACAAACATCTAAATTGGTAAAACATTAAAGTGTAATGAACTTTTTCGAGGATCTTTCCCTGTCAAAAGCAGGGAATTTTTTAATAATGTAGAAAATGGATAATTGTTGGTAAATGTATCGATCTTTTAAAAAGAAGAAAATAAGGAGGCCGGTTGATGAAAACGAAATTGGGACGGCGGGTGATCGTGTCGATAGTGGCCGTTTTGCTTCTCCTTTCTTCTTCCGGTGTTATTCTTACCTTAGAAGGAAATGACCTGACGCTTTTGTGGGATAGTTTGGCGGAGGAAGATTATCAACGTGCTTTTGAATTGGCAATGGCCCAGGGGCAGGTAAACCCGGTATATTTTTTACTGGCGTATTACTTGCCATTTATTTCTTTCAATTCAAGCGACCAGATTCGGCAGGTCAAATGGGAGCTCTATGCCGGTCGAATTGATGATAAGGCCATCCAAGCCTTTGAAAAGGACTTGGATGAATATGCGGCAAAGGAGCCTTGCGTATACAAACTGGCGAAAGCGATTCTTCTGTTTAACGAGTATGAGGACGAAGCGGCCGGGATTAAGCTGGTCCAGCAGTCGCTGGCGGAACGGAAGACTGTTCTTGGGTATTATTTAGATTATTGTTTCACCGGGAATGTGGAGAGCTGTAAGCAAGCAGCCATTCTGTCGGATCGGCCGGCTTATTTAAACCAGCTCGTGTTAATTCTTGACTATAATGAAAAATGGGAAAGGGGCCAAGAACCGGATAAAGATAAGTACGTAACGGAACTAGAAAAATTGCTGGCGAGTGATGATTATTATTTCGATATCTGGGATTACCATAATTTTATCCAAATGGGACTGGGGGAGAAGTGGATAAGTGCGAGCGGACCTTCCGGGCCCAACCACGAACCGTTTTTCGGGGCGCTTTGCGCGGTTACAGCATGGGATTCTTTTCGCAGATTTGCACCCCGACACCAAATCCTCTTTACATTGGCGGTGGCTGGACCGGGAGGACAAAACACCTGGGATGGGGAACAGTTGCTTTGTTATATCGATGAAGAAACGCTGACGACCTATGCGCCAATCGTCAAAATGATCAGGATCTACGAAAACTTCCATGCTTACCAGTACGAAGAGGTTTATAGGCTAGCCGATGAATTGCTGGCGATGGAGATCGCCGATCCCTTCTACTTTTTCTACTTCTATGACTTGGCATATGAATATGAAATGTTCTTCTTCGCCGGTTATTATCCGGACCAGACCATGATTGATAAAGCGGTCCGGATTTATGAAAAAGCGTACGAATTAGCGCCACCCGACTCTGCTTACTGGCAGGGGGCAGTTTTACTTGGAAAGGGGCGCAGTCAGTATTATGCCAAGCAATACCAGGATTCGCTGGAGACGCTAACGGAGGTACTGGAGATGAGTGATGATCCCGTTAGCTATATCTTTATCTGTCTCGATTATTATGCTCTTGGTGATCGAGAAAACGGTGCGGTCTGGGAGCAAAAGGTCCGGCAAACCTTTGTCAACAACGAAAATACGCTCCGGGATTTTGAGCGTTTGTTGAGTGCGGTAAAAGAATGATTCTCTTTGGCGAACGCATTAAAACCTTTGTTACATAAATCAAGAGAGATTGGGTACTATTTGTATTGACTTTTAAACCGAGAACGTTTAGAATAACCTAAGAGTTTAGGTTAGGCCTTTAAATCTTGTCCCGTGAGGCAGGTAAGGCAGATTAAGCAGAAATCTTTCTGTGTGCGCTAATTTCTATGCTTAAAGCTAGAAATGTGAAGCTGCCTGCGCTTGCCGGCAGCTTTCTTTCGTTATGCCGGTCTTATCCCGTTTCTCGGTCGTGCGTAACGGCGCGCTGCCGGTTGTGGTCGGGTGACGGCCACCTTATGCGGACCCTTATGGGTTTGAATAACAACGAAATAGCTTTATGAAGTTTCACCCCTTTAAGGTTATCCTGTGAGGTAGCCAAGGGTAAGCTGGATTTGTGCTGCAATCCTCCTGCCTTTGGCCAGGAGGTTTTTTTGTATCACCCCGTAAGATTGGAAGGAGGTTTGCCCTATGCACTGGAAACACCGGAACCTATTGGACCTGGATGATTTAACTGCCGACGAGATCGAACATGTCTTGCAAACCGCACTCCCCATGAAGGAGATTTTAGAGCGGCCGATTAAGAAGCTGCCGACGTTTAGGGGAAAGTCGATTGCGCTAATGTTTTACGAAAACAGTACCCGGACACGGACTTCATTTGAAACTGCCGGTAAAATTTTGGGGGCGGATGTGACCAACTTTTCCGTGGCGCAAAGTAGTGTCAACAAAGGTGAGAGCCTCTATGATACGGCCAAGACCTTGCAGGCGATGAATGTTGACCTGGTTGTGATCAGACACGCCAGTGCGGGCGCGGCGGCATTTCTGGCCGAACAGCTGAAGGCGGGCGTGATCAACGGCGGGGATGGGGCCCATGCCCATCCGACCCAGGCTTTACTGGATTTTTTCACCCTTAAAGAACGGTTGGGGGAGATTGCCGGCAAGAAAATTGTGATCGTCGGCGATATTCTCCATTCGCGGGTGGCCCGGAGTAATGTGCTGGGCCTTAAAAAACTCGGCGCGGAAGTGGTACTGGTGGGCCCCCCGACATTGCTCCCGCCGGACATGGGTTACCTGGGGGTGAAGATCGCCTACGATCTGGACCAGGAACTACCCGGCACCGACGCGGTAATGGCCCTCCGTCTCCAGTTGGAAAGGCAGGAACGGGGTCTATTCCCTTCTGTCCGTGAATACCACCGCCTTTACGGCTTAACCAAAGCACGACTGGCCAGGACCGGGAAAGAGACCATCGTCCTGCACCCGGGACCGATCAACCGCGGGGTGGAGATCGCCAGCGACTTGGCGGACAGTGCCAGTTCGGTGATTGAAGAACAGGTGACCAACGGGGTGGCGGTCCGGATGGCGATAATCTATCTACTGATGGGAGGAGGAACCAGCCGTGTTGTGGATTAAAGATGCGCATCTCGTTGATCCGGCCCAAGGGATCTCCGGCCGCGGCAGTCTGCTGGTGCGGGCAGGCCGGATTCACAAGGTCGTGGTGGGTGAAGGGTTAACCGCGGAAGCGGCTTTGATGCTGCTGGGCTGTTCCGCAGAGGAGGAAGTTACCCAAGTGGACGGGACCGGGAAGTATCTCTTTCCCGGTTTGGTCGATGCCCATGTGCACCTGCGCGAGCCGGGGCAGGAAGAGAAGGAAGAGATCCAAAGCGGAGTCAGGGCGGCAGTGCGGGGCGGCTTCACCTCCATTCTAGCCATGGCCAATACGCAGCCGGTGATTGATACCCGCGCGCTGGTGGAGTTCGTTCGTTTGGAGGGTGAACGGGCGGGCAAAGCGCGGGTCTATCCGGTGGCGGCCGTCACCAAGGGGATGGCCGGTAAGGAAATCACGGAGATGGTGGACCTGAAAGCCGGCGGTGCGGTCGCCTTCTCCGACGACGGTAAAGGAATCCAGAGCGCCGAGACTTTTCGTCTGGCGTTGGAATACGCCAAGCTCACCGGCTGTCCGGTGATCAGCCACTGCGAGGATGCCAGTCTGGCCGGGGCGGGCGTGATGCGAAAGGGCAAGCATAGCGCGCGGCTGGGCTTAAGAGGAATACCGGCCAGTGCCGAGAGTGTGATGGTGGCCCGCGATGCACTACTGGCTGGGGAGACCGGGGGCCGCCTCCATATTGCCCATGTTTCGACCAAAGAAAGTGTCCAGGTGATTAGGATGGCCAAAGCGGCCGGGATTGATCTTACAGCCGAGGTCAACCCCCATCATTTACTCTTTGCCGACGTGGATGTGCCTCTGACCAACACTTCCTATAAAGTAAACCCGCCGCTACCAAGCCAGGCGGATCAGGAGGCCTTGTTGGCCGGGCTGTTGGACGGGACCATCGATATGCTGGCCACCGCCCATGCGCCCCACACTTGGGAAGAGAAGGCCCAGCCCTTTGCTGAGGCACCCTTTGGGATCAATGGGCTGGAGACGGCTTTGGCGGCGGTATGGCAGGAGTTGGTGGCCAAGGGGAGACTGACGCCGGACAAGTTGATTGAGCTTTGGGCAGTGAATCCGGCCCGCCGGTTTGGGCTTACGGGGGGAACTTTAGCCGAAGGCACCCCTGCCGATTTGGTTCTCTTTGACCCGGAGTGGCGGGAGTTGGTGACGGCGGAAACCCGGGAGTCGAAAGCCCATAACACGCCGTTTCTCGGCCAGGAACTACAAGGCTTTCCCGTTATGGTTTGGGTCGGCGGGAAGCTGGTGGTTAAGGACCGGATAGTTCTGGACTGAAGCGGAAAGCTACCCGGGCTTAAACGGGGGAAGGATACTGAAGGGACTACAAACCAGTGGTCCCGTCGGAACAGGGATGAAGGGGGAAAGCCCAGATGGCATGGCTTGTTTTAAAGGACGGTAAAGCCTTTCCCGGTGAGGAGTTCGGCTCCTGGCCAGAGAAAGATGGGACGGTCAGCGGCGAAGTTGTTTTTAACACGGCGATGAGTGGTGCTCAGGAGATGATCACCGATCTGGTTTATGCCGGTCAGATTTTAACCTTTACCCAGCCCCAGATCGGAAACAGTGGCTGGCGCTGGGGTGCCGGTGAAGCCGGCAAGGTCCTGTTGAAAGGGCTCATCCTCCGGGAGCTCGCCACCGGGGCGGGAGCTTCCGGGACCGACGGTAGTCTGGAGGATTTTTGTCATAAACAAAAGATCCCCGGTCTTAAAGCGGTCGATACCCGGGCGCTCGCCAGGTATCTACGGCAAAAGGGGACACAGCCGGGAGTGCTTGTACGTGATTTGGTGGTGGGGCAGAATTTTTGGGCTGCGGCGGCACCGGCGGGAAGTCGGCATACGCCCCACTTGGTCTACCAAGCAACGACGGCGGAAGGCTATCTTATTCCGGGGGCGGGCCCGGGGGTGGCCGTCCTTGATCTGGGCGTAAAACGAAGCCTGCTCCGCTGTCTTCGACAAAGGGGCTTTTGCCTGCATGTGTTTCCCGCACAGACGGCGGCGGCAGAGATCATGGAAATCAAACCCCAGGGTCTGGTGGTCAGCAGCGGGCCAGGGGATCCGGCGGGGCTGCCGGAGATTGGTGCGGAGCTTAGGAAGCTTAGCGGGAGACTGCCCATCCTCGGGATTGGTTTGGGCCATCAACTCCTGGCGCGGGCAGCGGGGGGAGAAACGTATAAGCTGCCCTTTGGCCACCGGGGCGGGAATTACCCGGTGCAAAACCTGGTTAGTGGCAAGGTGTTGATCACCGCCCAGAACCACGCCTATGCCGTGCGGGCCGAGTCGCTGCTGGGAACGGGCTTTGTCATGTGGGCCTCCAATTTGAACGACGGTACTGTTGAAGGGCTCCGCCACACGGAGGCCCCAATCCTTACGGTTCAGTACCAGCCGGAAGCGGCCCCGGGCCCCGCAGTGCACGATGGGATTTTTGCATGGTTCGCGGCGGCGGTGGAAGGGAGGTTGGACCATGCCGAAAGGGAACTGGCGTAAGGTGTTGGTGATCGGTTCCGGGCCGATCATCATCGGCCAGGCGGCCGAGTTTGATAATGCGGGCACTCAAGCCTGCCGGGCGCTACGGGAAGAAGGGATCGAGACCGTACTGGTCAACTCCAATCCAGCGACGATCATGACCGACCGGGAGAGTGCCGACAAAGTATATATTGAACCGTTAACGCTGGAGTTTTTGGAGCGGATCATTGAGAAGGAGCGGCCGGATGGGCTCTTGCCGACGATGGGCGGCCAGACCGGTTTAAACCTCGCCTTCCAGCTGGCGAAGGCCGGGGTATTGTCCCGCTGCGGCGTTACGATTCTCGGGACCCCGCTCGCTAGTATTGCCCAGGCTGAGGACCGGGAAGATTTCCGCGCCATGCTCGGAACGCTGAACGAACCGGTTCCCGCGAGTGCAATCGTGACGGAGGTGGCAGCGGCTTTAGACTTTGCCGAAACCATTGGTTATCCGGTCATTGTCCGTCCCGCCTTCACCCTGGGAGGCACCGGGGGCGGTATCGCCCATGACGCCGAAGAGCTAAGGGTGATTGCCGAAAGCGGCCTGAAGGCCAGTATGATCCGGCAGATTTTGGTGGAAAGAAGCGTCGCCGGTTGGAAGGAGATCGAGTTTGAAGTCTTACGTGACAGCGCTGGGAACAGTATCACCGTCTGCCATATGGAGAACATGAATCCGGTGGGGGTTCACACCGGCGACAGTATTGTGGTGGCCCCCTGCCAGACCCTGACCGACCGGGAACTGCAATGTTTGCGCGGTTCGGCGTTGAAGAGCGTCGATGCGTTGGGGATTGCCGGCGGTTGTAATGTACAGTTCGCTCTCCACCCGGAGCGGCTGGAGTACGTGGTGATTGAGGTTAATCCACGCCTTAGCCGGTCTAGCGCCTTAGCCTCCAAGGCAACGGGTTACCCCATTGCGAAAGTGGCGGCGAAGATAGCGGTCGGTTACACCCTAGCCGAGCTGAAGAACGCCGTTACCGGCCAAACCAGTGCCTGTACCGAACCGGCCCTGGATTATGTGGTGGTCAAGATTCCGCGCTGGCCCTTTGACAAATTCTCCGGCGCCGACCGGAGGATCGGTACCCAGATGAAAGCGACTGGGGAAGTGATGGGCCTGGGGCGTAACCTGGAGACGGCGCTCAATAAAGCCGTCCGTTCCCTGGAGATTAAAGCCTTTGGCCTGCTCGACCCGGCCTTGGAAGCATTGGGCGATACCGAACTGGAAGCCCGGTGCCGGCAGCCGGAGGACGACCACCTCTTTATCATTGCCGAGGCTTTCCGACGGGGCTGGACGGTGGAACAGGTCGCCCGGCTAAATCAGTGGCACCCCTACTTTTTAGAAAAGATCAGCGGGATCGTCGCCTTGGCTGAAGAGTTGAAGGCGAACCCCTTTAACCTCTCCATCCTGAGACAGGCGAAACACCTGGGCTATGCCGACCGGGAAGTGGCCCGCCTGTGGGACACCACCGAAGAGGAGGTCTATACTTTCCGGAACAAGCATGGCCTACGGCCGGTCTTTAAGATGGTTGATACCTGCGCCGGTGAGTACGAAGCGGCCACCCCCTATTTTTACTCCAGTTACGACCAGGAGGATGAGGGGGAAGTCGGCACCCGCCGTAAGGTGGTGGTTCTTGGTTCGGGACCGATCCGGATCGGGCAGGGGATCGAGTTTGACTACTGTTCGGTCCATGCTGTGCAGGCGTTACGCCGGGCCGGGGTGGAGAGTATCATTATCAATAATAACCCGGAGACGGTCTCGACCGATTTTGACACGGCCGACCGGTTGTATTTTGAACCGCTTACTTTGGAGGATGTCTGTGCCGTGCTGGAG
Source organism: Bacillota bacterium (assembly GCA_012512605.1). Taxonomy (GTDB): domain Bacteria; phylum Bacillota; class UBA4882; order UBA10575; family UBA10575; genus Capillibacterium. The sequence continues at coordinate 2,892 of JAAZDX010000176.1, read as the reverse complement.
AAGGAGAAGCCGGAGGGGGTCGTTGTTCAATTCGGCGGCCAGACGGCGCTGGGGCTCTGTAAGGGGCTGGCCGCCCGCGGATATAAGATTTTAGGGACGGCAGTGGCGGATATTGACCGCGCCGAAGAGCGAGGCCTTTTCGACCAGGTCCTACAGGAGATCGGTGCCCGACGGCCCCGCGGCGGCTGCGTCTCCACGCTAGCCGAGGGGGAACAGTTGGCTGGGGAGTTGGGTTATCCGTTGATGGTCCGGCCCTCTTATGTCTTGGGTGGACGGGCGATGCAGATCGTCTACGACCAGGCGCAGCTGCGTACGGTTTTAGCCCAAGCCTTACAGGAGTTTCCCGACCAGCAAATCTGGATCGCCCAGTACCTCTTGGGTAAAGAGTTGGAGGTGGATGCCATCGCCGACGGGGAGACGGTTTGCCTCCCCGGGATCATGGAGCACCTGGAACGGGCGGGGATTCATTCCGGCGATTCGATCGCCGTCTACCCACCCCAGCGGGTGGCGGCGGATCAACAGGCGGCCATTACCGAACTGACGACGGCCATCGCTCGGAGCTTACGGATTAAAGGCCTGTTGAATATCCAATATGTCATCTACCATGACGAGGTCTATGTTTTGGAAGTAAACCCCCGCTCCAGCCGGACGGTGCCGTTCATGAGCAAGGTGACCGGGCTATCCATTGTTGAACTGGCGACCCGAGTTATGCTGGGGGAAAACCTGTCCGCGCTCGGCATTGAGCATGGGCTAAAGCCAGTCGGCGCTAAGGTTGCCGTTAAAGTTCCGGTCTTCTCCTTCTCCAAACTGCAGAAGGTCGAACCTTCGCTGGGGCCGGAGATGAAATCCACCGGGGAAGTCATGGGCATCGACTATCAGTACGAGAAAGCGCTCTACAAAGCTTTGCTGGCTGCTGGGATGCGAATGTCGGTCCATGGTACGCTGCTGGCGACCCTAGCCGACCGGGACAAGGCCGAAGGGGTTGAACTGGTCCGTCGTTTCCACAACCTGGGCTTTCGGTTGGTGGCGACCGCCGGAACGGCGGAGGCCTTGCGCCGGGTGGGCCTTGAGGTAACCACGGTGGCGAAACTGCACACCGGTTCAACGGCGATCCGGGACCAGATCCGCCAGGGGCAGGGCCAGTGTGTGGTGAACACGACCACCCACGGCGGGAAGACAGCCACCGATGGTTTTGCGATCCGTCGGGCGGCGGTGGAACATGGGATCCCCTGTTTTACCAGTCTGGATACGGCTGCGGCCTGGCTGCAGGTGATGGAGGAGACCGTGCCGAGTTTGATTGTGCTGTGAGAGGTTTTAGTTTCGAAGATCGTTCGATATAGTTCTTACTATCTGCAAAGCTTTATAGCAAGTGAACAACGAGCGACGGGTCCCATTGATTAAAAATGAAATTGGGTGATCGTTTTGCTTCACCGGGAGATCGTGATTGAAAACCATAGTTTAGGCTCGGACATCTACCGGCTGGTGCTGAAAGGAGCGGTGGCCGCCACCGCCCAACCGGGCCAGTTTGTCCACTTACAGGTGGGAGCGACCACCGATCCCCTTTTACGGCGGCCATTCAGTATTGCCGGGATTGACCGGCAAAAGGGGCAAATCACCATCTACTACCGGGTGGCTGGCCGGGGCACCGCGCACCTTACCCGGGTGCGGACGGGGGAGAGTTTAAGCGTCATTGGGCCGGTGGGGAAGGGTTTTACGGTACCGGCGACGGGCGCACTTCTCCTGGTGGCTGGAGGGATCGGGATTTTCCCCCTTTTTACTTTGATCGAAGCGGTGGACCGGACCGCGGTGCCAGTCAAAGTCCTCTGGGGCGGGGAAAACCGGGCCTTCATCGAAGATGTGGGCCGGGTAACCCGCTTCCAGATGGGCGTTGATTATACCGTAAGCACCATGGACGGGAGTATGGGCCATCCCGGTTTGGTGACCGATCTCCTCCAAGCGGTTTTGGTAGATCAAAGGGCGCGTGGTTTAGCGGATGAGCCGGCGCGCAGCCAAGGAGGAGAGGCAGTGGCTCCCGGTGGGGATGCTGGTAATTTGGTGAGTGGTTTGGTGTGCAGTCCGGGTCCGGAGGTGCGCGCAGCCTTTACCGTTGCGGCCTGCGGACCGAAAGGGATGTTGCAGGCGGTCGTTGAAAAGTGCGGCCAGGCGGGGGTCCCGGTGGAGGTATCTTTGGAAGAAAGAATGGCCTGCGGTATTGGGGCCTGTTTGGGCTGTGTCTGTTTGGTACGGACCGCCGGTGGTAAGCTGGCACGGCGGCGGGTCTGTAAGGATGGCCCGGTCTTCGACGGCAGGGAGGTGGTTTGGGATGAAAGAGATGCCGATTGACCTTACTACCTGTCTAGGCGGATTAACCTTAAAGAACCCGGTCATGACGGCCTCTGGTACCTATGGTTTCGGGGAAGAGTATGCGGCCTTTTACGATCCGGCCAGTTTGGGGGCGATTACGGTGAAGGGGATCACTCCTTTGCCGCGCCGGGGCAATCCGGTACCCCGGGTGGTGGAGACTCCTTCCGGAATGTTAAATGCGGTGGGGCTGGAGAATCCTGGATTGGAAGAGTTCATCACCACTTACCTGCCCCGGTTGGAAAAGCTCAAGACACCGGTTATCGTTAACATTTCTGGCTTTTCCCTGGATGATTACGCGTTAATGGCTTCCGCCTTGCCGGAAGATTCCTGTATTGCCGCGGTGGAGGTCAACATCTCCTGCCCCAACATCAAACGGGGTGGGCTTGCCTTTGGGACGGATCCGCGAAGCGCGGAGGAAGTCTTGCGCGTCACCCGGAAAAACACGAAACTACCGCTCATCGCCAAACTTACCCCCAATGTCACCGACATTGTGACGTTGGCGAAGGCGGTTGAAAACGGCGGGGCCGA
>JAAZDX010000175.1 GCA_012512605.1 Bacillota bacterium | reverse complement strand
GTTCTGCAGATAGCCATAAGGATGTTCTTGAGAACCCGGACCGGATCTCCCAAACTGTATTGGAAAAAGGACTGGATGCCGGTACCGCCTTTGAGATCCTTTCGATTGACATTGCCGACGTGGATGTGGGCCGGAATATCGGGGCCAAACTCCAGATCGACCAAGCGGAAGCCGATAAGAATATTGCGCAGGCGAAAGCGTCGGAGCGGCGGTTTGCGGCCCTTGCGCGGGAGCAGGAGATGAAAGCCCAGGTTCAAGAGATGCGGGCCCGCGTTGTGGAAGCCGAGGCTGAGGTACCACGGGCTTTGGCAGAAGCACTGCGTTCAGGAAAGATTGGTGTGATGGACTACTACCAGCTCCAGAATATTCAGGCTGACACGGCGATGCGGGACGCCATTGGTAAAGGACCAAAGCTGGACGACGTCACTGGTGACCTTAAGAAATAGGAGTGGATTAAATGGGGTGGATTTGGGTTCTTTTTTTGGTCTTTTCCGTTTTGGGCAATATTCTGGATAAGTTGGCGAAGGAACAAAAATCTTCCGGACCGGTTAAGCCCGACAAAGATGGGGACCAACCGCTTCCGCCAGATAAACCCTTTTCCTCTCCCTTTCCCTTTCCTCCTTTCGTGATGGATGAGTTGGAAGGGGAAAGGAGGTCGACGGAAACCTTACCCAAAGTGAAGCCAGATTTGACGCCGTCGACGCCGCCTTCTAAAGAAAAGACGGCGCCCACTGACCGACCGCGCCATTTGCAGGAACAGAAGAGCTTGATGACGGAAGAAGAGTGGGACCGGCTTTTCGGCCAGCTGGATGGGTTTGATGGGGAAGATATTAGGGTTTCCTCTTTTACAGATGGCGATGAAGTGGAGGACTTGGAAGACCCCGACGGGTGGGAGATTGGTGCCCCCTTACTTTATGATGCCCTTGTCTTGGCGCATGTCTTGCCCCGGCCGGATTTTCGAACCGTTCCTTGGCGCCGTCGTCCGTGAGGAGATTAAAAAGGGTTTCATTGGCTTGCGGTATGAACTGCGGAAAACAAAAAGTTGGTAGCGAAAAAGCAACCAACTTTTTTGTAATAATAAGGGGAGAATGTGATTTAAGCCGATGTATACTTAATACTTAGCTTGGCTTTGGGATTTATGGTAAAAAAGATGGTATAATCGATAGAAAGTTTTTCTAACCAACCTCGGAGGTGAACAATATGCTGGAATTTAATGAAAGAAGCAATACGTTGGAACAATCAGCTTATAAATATACGTTGCAGGACGTTAAAAAGCCCAATCTTTACCGGCATTTATACAATTATGAAGACGTGCCGAAGATCCCTTTTAACCACCGGCATGTACCGATGCGCCCGCCCAAGCAGATCTGGATTACGGATACGACCTTTCGCGATGGGCAGCAGGCCCGAGAACCCTATACGGTGGAGCAGATCGTGCACCTGTATAAGTTGTTACACAAATTAGGCGGTCCGAAGGGACTGATCCGCCAGTCTGAATTCTTCCTTTACAGCAAGAAAGACCAAGAAGCAGTGGAGCGTTGTATGGACCTGGGCTACGCGTATCCCGAGATCACCAGTTGGATCCGGGCCGTAAAGGAGGATTTCCAGCTTGTTAAACAGATGGGGATCAAAGAGACGGGAATCCTGGCCAGTGCTTCCGACTATCACATCTTCAACAAACTGAAGATGACCCGGAAACAAGCCCTGGAACAGTATCTCTCCATTGTCAAAGCCGCGTTGGAGATTGGGATCATCCCCCGGGTGCACTTGGAAGACATTACACGGGCTGATTTTTACGGTTTTGTTGTCCCCTTTGCGATTGAGCTTAATAAACTATCCGAAGAAAGCGGTATTCCCATTAAGATCCGGGCTTGCGATACAATGGGCTTTGGGATTAGTTATCCGGGGGTCGCCTTACCCCGAAGTGTACCGGGGATCATTTACGGTTTATGGCACCATGCGGGTTTCCCCAGCGAACAGTTGGAGTGGCATGGCCATAACGATTTCTACCGGGCGGTGGCCAACGCCGGAACGGCATGGCTTTACGGCTGGTCCGGGGTGAACTGTACCCTTTTGGGAATTGGCGAAAGAACCGGGAATTGCCCGTTGGAGGCGATGGTTTTTGAGTATGCGGCGCTCCGCGGGACCTTGGACGGGATGGATCCAACGGTGATCACCGAGATTGCCGAGTATTATGTCAAGGAATTAAATTATAGGATTCCACCGATGACGCCGTTCGTCGGGCGCTATTTCAATTTTACCCGGGCTGGGATCCACGCCGACGGACTTATGAAAGATGAAGAGATCTATAACATCTTTAATACGGAAAAACTTTTGAACCGCCCTGTTGTGGTGGCGATCAACCAGTCTTCGGGCGCGGCGGGGATTGTCTTCTGGATCAATCAGCGTTTCAACCTGAAAGGGGAGCAACGTCTGGATAAAAGGGACCCTCGTATCCAAAAGATCAAAGAGTGGATTGACCGGGAATACGCGGAAGGACGGAACACGGTGATTGGTGATGAGGAAATGGAGGAAGTGCTCAAAACCGAGACCCCCGATCTGTGGCAGGAGCTATCGGCAGCTGCTCCCACCATCTAAGGCGCAGAAGGATTCAAGGGAAAAGCTTAGTTGGGAGTCGACCCTTGGCGCGGGCGGCTCTTTTTATATAGAATGATTACAAAAAAGTAAATTTGTTAGAAATTCCTTGTAAAAAAGCGGAATATTGAGGAAAAAAGGCCTAAATATGCCGTATTGCTCTACTAGGGATTTAGTAAATTGGAACAAACCGTGCTATAATGACATCGATGACACACGAGTTATAGCTTTAAGGAGGAGGAAGAAACGTGGGCATGTTAAGCAAGGCCAAGGGGACGAGAAGAGCCTATTGGTTTATTCTACCGGCCGCTTTATGTATGTTGTTTGTTCACTTCATTCCAATTATCTGGGGGGCCTACATTAGTTTATTGGACCTTGATGTTTATACTTTGGCCCAATGGACGAAGGCACCTTTTGTTGGATTCGGCAATTTCATTAGAATTTTCAGTGGTCAGTTTGCCGTGGGTGCGAGATATATGCGGTCGATTTATACGGTAATCATCTATGGTTTGGTTACGATTCCGGTCGGATATGTGATTGGCTTATTGGTCGCGTTACTGTTAAACCGAAAATTTGTCGGGCGGACGTTAGTCCGTGGTCTAATCCTCCTCCCCTATATCACTCCGGATTCGGTGGCTTACAACGTTTGGCGCTTTATCTTCCAAGCCCGGATTGGCTTGGTTAATAAGTACCTTCTAAAATTCGGCTTGGTTGAAGAGCCTTTAATTTGGTTGGTCGGTAACCGTTCGTTGTTTGCGGTGATTATCGCTAGTATCTGGAAAGGCTGGCCTTTTGGTTGCCTTATCCTGCTTGCTGCTTTGCAAGGAATTCCGCCGGAACTTTACGAAGTCGCCAAAATTGATGGGGCTTCATCTTGGCAACAGTTTAGGCACGTTACATTCCCGTTGTTAATTCCGGTGTCTAAAACCTTGCTGATCTTGAATGTGATCTGGAATTTCCACGCTTTTAACCAATTCTATATTTTGCTGGGCGGTGACCCGGGGAAAGCCCATGTTCCCTCCACGTTTATTCTTCAGGAAGCCTTTAGTAACTTGAATTACGGCTTAGGGTCGGCGATGTCCGTTGTCTTAATGGTGATTGTTCTGATTCTAACGGCATTTTCTCTACGGATCAAAAGGGGGGCTAGCCATGAAATCTAATGCGCAGAAAAGAGCACAATTGACATTGCAAGAACCTTCAAGAAAACCACTGCTTACGAAGAAAGTTGCATTACGGATTCTCTTGTACGCTGGCATCGTTCTTGTGTTGATGTTTGTGTTAATTCCTTATTTCTGGATGATTTCGGGTTCGTTCAAAACCTCATTAGAGATTCAGGCATCTGATGTGTTGCGGCCGGGTTTGGAGCCCCGGTGGATTCCACGTACATTTACCTTGGAAAACTACGCTAACGTGAACAAAACTGTACGCATGCTTGATTATTTCCGTAACAGTATAATTATTAGTGTCGGAACCATGTTCTTGTCGATATTACTTAGTATTAGTGCGGCTTACGCTTTGTCCCGTTTCAACTTTCGGGGGAAAAACGCTTTTACATTAGGCGTCGCTGCTACCCAGATGTTTCCGGGGATCTCATTCCTTATTCCTTATTTCATCCTGTTCACCCTGGTTAACCGGCATTTAGGGGTGCAGTTGCGCAACACCTACCCGGGGATGATCTTAACCTATACCACGTTTGCGATTCCCTTCTGTATATTAATGTTACGGAATTTTTTAGACACGGTCCCCCGAGAGATTGATGAACAGGCACAGATCGATGGATGTTCGAAGACGGGTGCCCTCTTTCGGGTAATCATTCCCCTGTCGACGCCAGGAATTGTCGCCGTTGGAATCTATTCCTTTATCATGGCTTGGAATGAAGTTCTTTTTGCCTCGGTCTTAACAGGACGGGAAACGAAAACGGTAGCCGTGGGAATTTTAGAGTATATTACCCAACAGCAAGCCCGGTGGTCCGGAATGATGGCCGCCTGTATTATAGTATCGATACCTGTATTAATACTTTTTACTTTCATGCAACGTCAAATTGTGGAGGGGCTCGTTAGTGGAGCTACTAAGGGTTAATAAGCAAAGCAAGGCCGGTTCACCGGTAAAAGGAGGGGGTTCAGGTTTTGCCTGGTTAACCACCAACGCAAAAAGATAACGATCAAAAAATGAGGAGGGTATTTCTTAATGAGAAAAAAGGTAAGCATTCTTTTGGGATTAGTCCTTTGCTTAGTCCTGGTGACCTCGATCGTGACTAGTGGTCAATCCAAATCGATCACTTTCTGGGCGATGCCGAACGCTCCGGACGAGACACACATCCCCTGGATCGAGGAGAAGGCCAAAGAATTCCAGGCCAAAACCGGTGTGAAAGTCAACCTGGAAATCGTCGGTTGGGATGTGTCTTGGCAGCGGATCTCCACCGCGATCGTGACCGGTGAAGGCGTAGACGTATTCCAAGTCGGTACAACCTGGAACCCGCAGTTAGCTGCGACCGGCGGACTTGAGGAGATCAACATCCGCAACTTTGGCGGTAAAGATGCCTTCATGAAAGCCAACTATGAATCGACCACCTACAAAGAGTGCGACGAGGTAATGCTATTCGACCTTCTCAAGAACAATGCGCCGTGCATCAGCGCGTTCGGTTTGAAAAAGTCTTTCGGACAGGCCGTTGTCCGCAACGAGATCGACAAGTACGCCACGAAGTTCGATAACGCCGTGAACGTGCTTGGCAACAAGGGGCTTATCCCGATCACCTTCACAGAGTATGCCATTGATGACAGGCTGATGTCCCCGAAGCGCGGTGCGCCCATCAATGTGTCGCTGTCCCACTTCATCGGGTGGAAATCCAACTTCACGATTGCATATACAGACCACGTTTACAGCATCGAGCAGATCGTGAACATCATCAACCTTGCCGGGTTTGGTCTTGGAATTGGTAGCGGACGTTCCAGCGGGTACGGACGGTACGAAGTGGTTGACTTTAAGTAAGGAGGTACACCATGCCGAAACGCAAGGTAGCAGTATGGCGGCGGGAGGGACG
>JAAZDX010000174.1 GCA_012512605.1 Bacillota bacterium | reverse complement strand
CCCCTTTCTGGGATTACCGTTACCTCCGGCGGGATTCTCGGATTGGAGGGCGAAGAATTTAAGGAGGTGAAACAAGTGCTGACTCTGGAGAAAAAGGCCGAAATTATTGCCAAATATCGCCTGCATGAAGACGATACCGGTTCTCCCGAAGTTCAAATTGCGATTCTTACGGAAAGAATAAACTACCTTACCGAGCACTTAAAGGTCCACAAGAAGGATCACCACTCGCGGCGTGGTTTATTGAAGATGGTTGGTCAGCGCAGAGGTTTGTTAAACTATCTTTACAAGACCGACATCCAACGGTACCGTTCGATCATTGAACGTCTTGGTTTGCGCAAATAGAGAAAAGGAAGCGGGGGCTCCCCCGCTTTTCTTTCTATATTTGGTCATAATAATAAAAACAGTATACCCGCTCTCGAGAACATCCTTGGGAGAAGGGTAGAAAGGGGGATTATTGATTGAAGAAATACCAAATTGACCTGGCCGGTCGACCTTTAACTATTGAAATTGACAAAGTGGCGAAACAAGCCAATGGTGCGGCTCTGGTCAGGTATGGGGACACGGTTGTTTTAGTTACTGCCGTGGTCTCAGCCCAACCCCGGGAAGGGATCGATTTCTTCCCGTTGCTGGTGGACTACGAAGAAAGGCTTTATGCGGTAGGGAAGATTCCCGGTAGTTTCCTCCGGCGGGAAGGGCGGCCAACCGAAAACGCCATCTTAGCCGCCCGGACGATCGACCGCCCGATTCGACCTTTATTCCCGAAGGGTTTCCGCAATGATGTTCAGGTGGTGGCGACCGTTTTATCGGTTGATCCGGATAATCCGGCCGATACCACAGCGATGATCGGCGCTTCCGTCGCCCTTTCCATTTCGGAGATTCCGTTCCAGGGCCCGGTCGCTGGTTTACACGTTGGGCGGATTGATGGAAAATTGATCGTCAACCCCACGGCGGAACAAGCGGCAAAAAGCGACCTGGATCTGATCATTGCCGGAACGAAAGATGCGATTATGATGGTGGAAGCCGGTGCAGATGAAGTTACGGAGGAAGATATTCTTGAGGCCATTCTTTTTGGCCATGAAGAGATCAAAAAAATCGTTGCTTTCCAGGAAGAGATTAAAGCGGAAATTGGCAAACCGCCAATCGAAGTAGAAGCTACTGAACCGGACCCGGAAATATACGCGACGGTAAAAGACTTCTGTGCAACTAAAATCTCGGAGGCTTTACGGACGGGTGACAAACTAAAAAGAGAGGCGCAGGTCGATCAGGTGAAAGAAGAAGCCCATCAGCACTTTGCTGCGGAGTTAGGGGAAGAAACCTATGCGGAAAAAGCCCGCGCGATCAGCGAAGTCCTGGATACCCTGGTCAAAGAAGAAGTGCGCCGCATGATCGTGGAGGAGCAGGTGCGCGTGGATGGGCGGGCTTTGGATGAAATTCGCCCCATTTCCTGCGAAGTAGGGATCCTCCCACGGACGCATGGTTCTGGTCTCTTTACCCGTGGACAAACCCAGGTGCTATCGGTAGTTACTTTAGGGCGGATCAGTGAAGAGCAGATCCTGGATGGTTTGGATGAAGCGGAAACCAAACGCTACATACACCACTACAACTTCCCCGCCTTCAGTGTTGGCGAAGTAAAACCAGTTCGTGGTCCTGGGCGTCGCGAGATTGGCCACGGTGCTTTGGCCGAACGCGCGTTGGTCCCGATGATTCCTTCGGAAGAAGAGTTTCCCTATACCATCCGAGTGGTTTCGGAAGTCGTCGAATCAAACGGCTCAACATCGCAGGCTAGTATCTGCGGGAGCACACTTGCGCTGATGGATGCCGGAGTTCCGATTAAGAAACCCGTTGCTGGTGTGGCGATGGGCTTAGTAAAATATCAGGACCAAATCCGGATCCTCACTGATATTCAAGGCTTGGAAGACCATTTAGGAGACATGGATTTTAAAGTCGCCGGAACGAAAGAGGGCATCACCGCCATCCAGATGGACATGAAGATTTCCGGTATTTCCCGCGAGATCCTGCAACAAGCATTAGAACAGGCCAGAAAAGGGCGGTTATTTATCCTCGACAAAATGTTAGCGGTTATCGACAAACCACGGGCTGACTTATCACCCTATGCCCCGCGGATGATAACTTTCGAAATTGATCCGGATAAGATCCGCGATGTGATTGGACCCGGCGGCAAAACAATCCGCAAAATCATTGAAGAGACCGGCGTCGATATCGATATTGAAGACGACGGACGGGTCTTTATCACCTCGGTGGACAGCACCGCCGGGGAAAAGGCGAAAGCCATTATTGACCGGCTGACCAGTGATGTGGAAGTTGGGAAGACCTATTTGGGGAAAGTAGTCCGTCTGATGAACTTTGGCGCCTTTGTTGAGATCCTTCCGGGGAAAGAAGGATTGGTCCACATCTCCCAATTGGCGAAGGAACGGGTGGCAAAAGTCGAAGATGTTGTCCAGGTTGGTGATGAGATCCTAGTCAAAGTCATCGAAATCGATAAGCTAGGCCGGATCAATCTCTCCCGTAAAGTACTCCTTCTTGAACAGGAACGAAACTAAAAGAGAACCGAGAGGAACTTCTCGGTTTTTTTATTTTATTCACAAAAGGCTAAAATCCGCTCATATACTATTTTGAATCCTAATTTTTAAAAGCCAAGAGAGAGGAGGAAGGAGGATAATCCCTTGGTCCCAGTTTAAACGTTACGGACGGATGCTTCTTTTGGGCATCTCCCTGCTTTCCTTGATTAAGTGTTTAATCTTCCCCAACGCGCTGGATGTAATCATCCTGGTCGGTCTACTATTCCTCGACGGAATCATCTTCCTTGGCAACGGAAAAGGCCTCTAAAAAGGGGCTTTTTTTCTTTTAATGCTGGTTTTCCTTTTTTTTAAAAAGACTTGACAAATCCAGTAAATTGGGGCATGATGGATAGTGCAGAGACAAAGTGGAGCGAAATGGAGTGAAATGGAGAAGAGGGTGAAACGGTTTTGTTTATGGGGGAATACCAACATTCCTTAGATGATAAGGGGCGCCTCATCAT
>JAAZDX010000173.1 GCA_012512605.1 Bacillota bacterium | reverse complement strand
CCCCGAGCCTGCCCATCTGCTCCCGACCAACGGTAAACCCCATCTCCTCGAATTGGGCGGCGTTTTTCCCGGCACAAAGGACAACCGGGTTGATCCCTTCTGCACGCATCCCCTTGCCAACTTCCAACGGAAGAAGACCGTCTCCGGCTAAAATTGCCCAGCTCATGTTTTTTCCCCCCAACATCTGATCGAAAAAAGACTAGACTTTTTTTGTCTAGTCTCCGTGTTTTTGTCTCCAGCTACCGGCAGATCCCCCGCTCCGCACTGCGGAGAAAACGAATGAAATGATCAATCTCCGCCGTCCCCTGCAACTCATGTTCCATCTTTTCAATGGCTTGCTCAATCGAAAGGTTGGAACGGTAAAGGATCCGATAGGCCCTTTTGATCTCTTCACGGGTCTCCGGTGGGACATCATTACGGCGGAGACCGACAACATTAATCCCCGCCACCCGGGCAGGGTTACCATCGACAATCACAAACGGCGGCACGTCCTTCACAATCTTGGTACAGGCACCCATCATCGCCATCTTACCAACCTTTGTAAATTGATGGATCCCGGTGAGCCCACCAATGACCACCCGGTCTTCCACCGTCACGTGCCCGGCCAAAGCCGAACAGTTGGCAATCACAACATTGTTTCCCACCTGGCAATCATGGGCCACATGGGAGTAGGCCATAAACAAGTTGTGGTTACCGATCCGGGTCTCGCCGCCACCGCCTTCCGTTCCGCGACTCACCGTCACATTCTCCCGGAAGGTATTACCATCACCGATAAACAAGAAACTCTTTTCTCCCTTGAACTTCAGATCCTGTGGTTCGACCCCGATTGAAGCACCATGGTAAAATTTATTGTTACTACCAATCGTCGTCCATCCATCAATCACCACATGAGGTCCCACTATACACCCATCGCCCAACTCCACATGCTCGCCGATGATCGCATATGGACCGATCACCACATTTTTTCCCAATTTTGCCCCGGGATGAACAATAGCTGTTTCATGAATCTCCCTTAAAGCCACCACTTTATTCTCTACTACTTTCAATCTGGGACCCCCTAACCAAAGTATATACTTTTTTCACCCTGGGCTTCCTTTTTTACGCACCCTAGGCTTCCTTCGTACCCAAAACAAACATCAATTGCGCCTCGGCGGCAACTTCGTTGTCCACCGTCGCTTTCCCTTGCGCATAGCAAACATTGCCTTTGACCCGCAAAAGCTCCACATCTAAATAAAGCTGATCCCCGGGCACAACCGGCCGGCGAAAGCGGGCTTTATCAATACCGGTGAAAAAGGGGATCTTCCCCCGGTGTTCTTTTTCGATTAATAAGGTTAAACCAGCCGCTTGCGCCATACTCTCGATAATCAAGACGCCCGGCATTACCGGCCGCTCCGGAAAATGTCCCGTAAAATATTCTTCGTTGTTGGTCACATTCTTCAAGGCGGTGATCCTTTTCCGTGGTTCCATGTCAATTACCCGGTCAACCAGTAAAAAAGGATAACGATGGGGTAATAACTCTTTAATCTGGTTTATTTCCACGTCCAACCCTCCTTACGCCAAACTATCCTCAAGTTTTAACGCCAGTTCTAAAT
>JAAZDX010000172.1 GCA_012512605.1 Bacillota bacterium | reverse complement strand
TGTCAATGGTTTTGGTGTGCTCACCCGGCAGCAGTTCAAAATCTTCATCCCGTAGGATAACATACCGCCCTTTTTCGTATTCGTACCCGCGGACCAGTTCGTCCGGCCCGACTTCCTTTTGGCAGACCGGGCAGAATTTCCGGTACTGGATGGGTGTTTTGCAGGTGGCATGTAACTGATTGAAGCGAATATCCTTGCGTTCGGTGGCGGTGTACATTTTGACCGGGATGTTGCCCAGTCCGAAACTGATCGCTCCTTTCCAGAGCGTACGCATGGCAAACCTCCTGTGACTGCAGTCAACGTTATTATCTCCCCGGAGCTTACCCCGTACTAAAATCAGCCGAGAAAAAAAGCCGGGAAATTCCGGCAAAGGTTGGCCCGTCTTTGTGGGCGTTTAAGTTACTCGCCAAAGCGATCCGGCGCGGTTGGGGCGTTACAGATCCTTCTTATAAACCCGGTAGGTTTTGTAGTGGAGGCCACCGGCTCGCTCGGCGTTACGTCGCATCGGGGTGTTGAACTCGCCAATGGTTGATCCTTCACCGTAGGTGAATCCAAGCTCTTTCGCTTTGAGCAAGAGATGGTAGAAGAGGGTTCCGGAGACGCCCTTCTTGCGGTATTCCGGGACGACGAAAAGCAGAAACACCCGGGCACCGGAGACGCGGTGGCGGTTGAGGAAAAAATTTGCCCAACCGCTCGGGAAGGCGCGGCTATGGATCTTTGGGAACACCCGGTTGTAATCGGGGATCGAAGCGGCAAAACCGATTGGCTTCCCCTCCAGGTTCCGGGCGATGGGAATCAACTCGGGAATGATCAGATCTTTGAGTTGGAAGGCGAAGGCCCGTAAATCCTCCAGATTGGGTGGGGAAAGCTCGCCCCAGTCTTCGGGTAGAGCGTGTTCCAGAATGGATTTGATGGCGGCCAACTCGCCCTCGATGTTGTTGCGATCGAAGCTCTTGACCCGGAAGCCGTATTTGTTCTGGGCGTAGCTGACAACGCGCGCCGTTTTGCGGACATCAATCCGCTTCAGATCGTAATGGTAGGCGTAAAGGTCAATGTCTTTTGTAAAACCGGCCTTTTCGAAATAGGTGGCATACTCCGGGGGATTATAGGCGTTCATGAGGACTGGCGGCGAATCAAACCCCCAAATGAGCAGTCCGCGGAGGTTCTCGCCCTTGGTTGGGGAGATGGGCCCTCTCACCTGTTGGATCCCCTGGTCGGCCAGCCAAGCGCAGGCATGGTCGAGGATCAGGGTGCTCGCTTTTTCGTTCGTCGCTTCAAAGAGGGCAAGGTACCCTTCTTTTTTGGTCTTGCTCTCGTTCTCGGCGGCATCAATCCCCACCATCACTCGGCTCAAAGGTCGTCCGACCGAATCACAGGCCAAAAAGAGACGGTAGGGACCCCGCGAAAGTAAAGGATTGAACCGGGGATCCAGTTGTTTCTTAACCTCTTTCAGTAAAGGGGGGACCCAGTTCGGATCGTTTTTATAAAGATTCCACGGTAACCACAGGAAATCCCGCATATCGTTGCGGGTTATAACCGGTTTAATGGAGATGCGATCCATTAAAACCCCTCCAATTATCGCTCTTCTCTGTAAAACTCCGCTAATATTTACAATTATTATATGCCTTTTTCAAGGCCGGATCAAACGGTGGTTGTTGGGACCGGCAATTCTAGAGATTGGTTTTGCTTCTAAATCCGCTGACCCGTTCATAATTTGTAAAAGAGGAAAGCCGGGGTGGCGGAATGATTACCAAAAAAAAGTTCTTCTGGTTAAATATTGTATGGCGGTGGGTGTATTTTTTTGCCATCATCTTTCTTTTTGTCTGTGGAATTTTCTGCGGCGTGACCCGGCGCTGGGAAAGGGTGGATGCGCCGGTGTTGCTACCAGCGGCGATCGCGGGAAAAACGATCATCATCGATGCCGGGCATGGGGGGTTCGATCCGGGGGCGGTTGGCCGGAGCGGTCTGGAGGAGAAAACGGTTACATTGGATATCGCGAAAAGGTTAAAACGTTACTTTTCCCGAGTGGGTGTTTATGTGATCATGACGCGGGAGAAGGATCTGGACTATAGTATGATGCATGAAGCGGGCGCTTTAACCAAGAAAAGACGGGATTTACTCCACCGGGTGCGGATGGCGAACGAAAGCGAAGCTGACCTGCTCTTAAGTATTCACGTCAATAGTTTTCCGCAGTCAATCTGGTCCGGGGCCCAGTGTTTTTACGACAGTAAAGTGCCGGCGAGTAAGCGGCTGGCGGAGGCGATCCAAAATAGTTTGGTGACCAGATTGGGGCCAAACCGGCGGAAAGCCCAAAGCGCCGATTATTTAATTCTCCAGGCGACCAACATCCCATCGGTCACGGTGGAGGTGGGGTTTATCTCCAACCCGCGGGAAGAGGAGCTAATGGCCGATCCGGAGTACCGGGAGAAACTGGCTGAAAGTATTTTTTACGGAACCGCCGCTTATCTGACCCAGGAAGCAGGCCTTGCCTCCTCAGTGGTAACCAAACCGAACGGAGGCCGGCATGAAACCCTGACGGCAAAGGTCTACCCCGAACTTACCTTTCCCGTCTTGGAGCCAGGATCAGCCTGTTTATACTTTGCGACGCCTAACAATGAAGAACTGAGCTTTACGCCGGAGTTCCGCGTCTTACCCGAACTAGAGGGGAAAAGCAAGGTAATAAAAGCCCGGATGATCCTGGGCGAATTGGCGAAGGGTCCCGGGGAAGGAAGCGCACTTTTACCCTGTTTACCGGGGGGCGATTGGGTACAAGACATACGCCTAGCGGGTACGCGGGCGGTGATTGATGTCCGTTCCGAATTGGGCACCTTCATTAACGGGGGCGGTGCTTCAGAGCTTTTGGCCATTTACAGCCTGGTCAACACTTTGGCGGTCAACCTTAATTTAAAAGAGGTGACCATCCTGGTTGATGGGTTGAAAAATGCGACTTTGGGCGGGCACTTTCTGTTGAGTGACCCAATTAAGCCCCGGCCGGAATTGGGACCGATCGGGGCGGAAATTGCGGTGGGGACGGGTTATTAATTTAGGCGATGAAGACCGCCGAATACCAGTTTTGCTCCTGGTTTTCGTCTCTTAATGTTTGAATCGGTAAACCGAATTGCCGGACGGTGCGGAAAACATCAATCCCCACACTATGGAAGGCGGGGCGGGCTTTTTTCGGGTGGACGCAGGGCTGCCCTTTAAAGCCGGCGCATTCGGCGCAGAGGGCGCAGTCACTGAGGGACAAAGCCAAGTAGTAGCCAGCGAGGAAGGCTTCCCGTTCAATGGCAAAGGAGACCTCCTGGGCCGTTTTTTTGTCGGTAGAGTGGACAATAACTCCCCAGGTGTATTCGGCAAATACTCTCTGGTACTCCCAAGGTTTAAGCGATCCCGGGCGCGAGGGGCAAGTATGGCCTTTCCCCCAATCGGCGCAACCGAACATACACTTGAGGATGGTCCGGGAGTCAAAGACAATATCTTTCAAGGTAAAAAGGACGGCGTGATCGGCACCGAGCTGAAGCGCCCGGTCCACATAGTATTGCTTTTCCGGCATCAAACCACTCCTTAACGGATAATTGTTTCTAGACTGATTATAGCACAATGAAGTGGCGATTGGGAAAGGAGTCGTCCGCAATTGCGCCTTGTCCTGCTTGCTGTTGGCGGCGAGAATGAATTTAATGAAGCCCAGCTGCCAACGATTCGGAAGGTGCTAACCGGTGCGCTAGGCTTGTTTCTAGGCACAAAAAAAGAAGGGGCATAGCCCCTTCTTTTTGTTTTTAGTAATCCATTCCGCCCATGCCTGGGTTGGGCATTGCTGGTTTCTCTTTCTCCGGAAGGTCGGCAATCAAGCATTCGGTGGTCAAGAGCATTCCGGCAATGCTGGCGGCGTTTTGGAGTGCGCTTCTGGTGACTTTCGCCGGATCGACGATCCCAGTTTCCATCATGTCAACAAACTCACCGGTCAAAGCGTTATAACCCTGGCCTTTGGGGAGGTTAAGCACTTTTTCGGCGATGACGGAACCTTCCGCGCCTGCGTTGTTCGCAATCTGCCGTACCGGCTCGGATAAAGCACGACGGACGATGGAGACTCCGGTGGCGATATCGCCCGTCTCTTTGCTTTGGAGATCTTCCAGAATCGGCGAGATTTGCAGGAGTGCGACCCCGCCACCCGGAACAATCCCTTCTTCGACTGCGGCCCGGGTTGCCGATAAGGCGTCTTCGATCCGGTGTTTTTTCTCTTTCATTTCGGTTTCGGTTGCGGCACCAACCTGGATGACAGCAACCCCACCGGAGAGTTTGGCCAACCGCTCTTGGAGTTTCTCCCGGTCATAGTCGGAAGTGCTCTCTTCGATCTCCAGTTTGATCTGGCTGATCCGGTTCTTAATGTCTTGGGAGGAACCTTTACCATCAACGATGGTGGTCTCTTCTTTTGTCACTTTAACCTGGCGGGCTTCACCAAGCATCTCGAGGGTGGCGTTTTCTAAGGTCATGCCGACATCCTCGGAGATCACTTGTCCGCCGGTGACGATGGCAATATCGCTGAGCATTGCTTTGCGCCGGTCACCAAAGCCAGGGGCTTTGACCGCGACCACATTAAGGGTTCCGCGTAGTTTGTTCACGATCAAGGTGGCCAAGGCTTCGCCTTCAATATCTTCGGCGATGAAGATGCCGTGGTCCGCCTGGACATGTCGGAGTACATGGAACGCCATGCTGTATC
>JAAZDX010000171.1 GCA_012512605.1 Bacillota bacterium | reverse complement strand
CCAACTACCATTTTCAACAACAGCGGTCGTTCCTTGGTTCAAAGAGTTAAACCAGTCGGCATTCCACCACATTTCCAGATCGAATATACCCTCATCGAAACATGCGCCTAAGGTTTCAAAGACTTCGACCGCGGTTGGATTGGTAAAATGGATATACCAGTTGCCATCATGGAAGTCAAAGAGCTTGCCTCCGGCCATCCAAACCTGACCAATCCACCACATGGTATTACCGATTGGCGGTGCATAATACTTCAGGTTTGACGGTGCTACTTGCTTAAACTTTCTGGCCTGTTCGATCAGTTCTTTTCTGGTCTTCGGGATAGTCAGTCCATACTGATCAAACAGATCTTGCCGATAAAACATGGCGATGGCACCACTATCCTGCGGGGTGCCATAGATCTGTCCGTCCGTGGCGCACCAACCTAAAGCCGCATCCCCGTATAATTCAAGGAACGTCTTTTCGTTAAGCCATTTATTAATTGGCTGGAAAGCGCCAAGATCCATAAACTGAGGAGCATAAGAGTATTCGATCATCACCACATCAGGTAGTCCGCTGCCAGCCGACAGGGCGGTCTGGACTTTTTCATAATGGACGTCAAAGTTCTCCCACTTAACTTTAATATTGGGATAGACTTTCTCAAATTCCGCAATCGAGTAATCTTCGTTACTAGTCCATGCCCACATCGTTATGGTAGTTGGTTTCCCGGTATATTTCGGGTAAGAGTCAGCGGCAAAACCTGAAATCCCAACCATAATCAAGACCAGGGTGACCAGTATAAACCTTTTCATCTTCCTTATAAACCTCCTCATTTTAATTTACTATCTCTACATTCCGACATAAACCTGCAACTCAAATCTGGGCAGAATTAGACAATACCGTTTCTCCAACGATCACCTCTACTTCCATTTAATTCATTGCCGTGTAGAATCGCTTATCAATCTAACCGTTTAGATTTTGTAGTAAAAAAATTTCGTTTAATGCTCACAAGCGGCTCTAACCGTTTAGATTACTATGACGTTAATATCGTATAAATTATCCGTTGTTTTGTCAAGTGATTCTTCGATAAATCCAGCATAGAGCCTGATCGACAACGACATAAGTAATTGTAAAATCTCCTGCTAACGCCAAGATAAACCCCGTTTTTTTCTTATTCAATCACCCCTTTCCAAAACAAAACACGGTTTCTAAACGGTTAGAATTTATAACGCAATTTCTGACAAATAATATTTGGAAGAAGATTGATCTCTTAGCGACTCGTTAGTCAATAAAAATCCCATGATTATCTAACCGTTTAGATTTGCTTTATTAACATTATATAAATATTTCCTAGCTTTGTCAAATCACTTTGACCAGGGATCTTACCCATAATAAAAGCTTCTAACAGGAAAGATTCTAACAAATTAAATGTTTAATTGGGTCACTCATGGTATTTTCCACGTTGCCGAAAGCCATAACTGACATGACAAAAAGACTGGCATCACCCTTGTTTACGCCAGTCTTTTTCTGGCCTTCAAAATCTCAATTCCTGATAACCAAAAAATCCGGGCAGACCTACCCCATCATTTCGACCCTCTACTTCCCGGTTTCTCCCAGGGAATCCCCTGGGCACAAAGGGGGCAGTCTTCCGGGGAGAAGGCCTCAATCGGCATCGACAATAAACTATGGAAGGGTAAACCAGCAAAATTCGCCTGGCCCCCACTGCGGTCCACCAGAACACCCACCCCCACCGGCACGGCTCCGAGGGCCTTAACCATGGCAAGCACTTCCTGGACCGACCCGCCGGTGGTGATTACATCCTCCACCCCCAGGACCTTTTCCCCTGGTTTCAAAGCAAAACCCCGCCGCAGGGTCATTTTTCCGTCTTGCCGCTCGGCAAAGAGCGCCTTCACACCCAAGGTCCGGCCCACTTCATGGGCGACAATGATCCCGCCCATCGCCGGTCCGACCACCGTCTCCACCTCCACACCGGTAAAGCAGCGGGCCAAGGCTTCCCCCAGCGTCGCCGCCAGCCACGGATACTGTAAAACCTGGGCACACTGCATGTACTGGGCGCTGTGTTTTCCCGAGGTCAGGACAAAATGGCCTTGGCGCAAGGCCCCGCTCTCCTTAAAGATGGCCATAATCTCCGCTGGCCCGATCTGGGCCCCCGCTCCGGTTACGCCGCTACTTGCGTACATGAGAATTCCCCCTCCTTTTTTATTCCACTTAAAAAAGGGGTCTGCTAACCCCATAGCGCCGCCAAGGCTTGCCGCGGATCGGCGGCCTGGGTAATCGGCCGCCCCACCACCAGGTACGAACTGCCGGCCTCGAGAGCTTCCCGCGGTGTTAAGACCCGGACTTGATCGTTCTTCGCGCTCCCCGGGGGACGAATCCCCGGGGTGACCAGAATAAATTCGGGGCCTAATTGTTTACGGAGGACCGCCGCCTCCTGGGCCGAGGCCACCACCCCGTCCAAACCGGCTTGTTTCGCCAGCCGGGCCAGGTTCACCACCTGCTGCTCCGGACTGGCCTGCACCCCAATTTCCCGCAGGTCTTCCGGGCCCATACTGGTCAGCACCGTTACCCCGATTATTTTGATCCCGGCCTGGTGACACACCTCCGCCGCCCGGGCCATCATCGAATAGCCACCGGTGCAGTGGATGTCCACCATATCCACGCCGGAAGCGCTTAAAACCTTCAGGGTCCGCTCCACCGTGGTGGGAATATCGTGCAGCTTTAGATCGAGAAAAATGGGAAACCCCATGCTTTTAAAGGTCTCAACTAACTCCAGTCCGGAGCGGGCGTAAAGTTCGAGCCCAATCTTGAGCCAACAACCGGAGCCTTGGAGCGCCTGCGCCAAGGCCAGCGCTTGGGTCCGGGAATCAACATCAAGCGCCACAATCACCTTTTCGTTGTGGGTTTGCGCTCCCCACCAATCCGTTTTCATCCCCATTCCCAGTCCTCCTTATTTTTGCACAGATTCCCGCTTTCAGGAACCGCCCAATTCTGTTCTTTTATTCAACAACCAATCCTGATAACTAAAATCAGCTTAATTCGAACCGTATAGTCCGGGATTCCCCTCTACCGATGGGCTAAACCGACAATCTCCCTCACCGCAGCAAAGCCTGCCTGTCGACAGTACTCCGCAAGCCCCTCGATGATCTCCAACGGCGCCAGGGGATTAACGAAGTTGGCCGTCCCAACACTGACCGCCGTTGCCCCCGCCAGCATAAACTCGACCGCATCCTGCCAGGTGCTGATCCCCCCCATCCCGATGATGGGCACACGGACCGCTTTGTAGACCTGGTAAACCATCCGCACCGCCACCGGAAGGACCGCCGGGCCGGAGAGCCCGCCCATGGTATTACCCAGGATGGGTTTTCTGGTTTTAAGGTCAATCCGCATCCCCAGGAGGGTATTGATCAAGGAGATCATGTCGGCCCCACCGCTTT
>JAAZDX010000170.1 GCA_012512605.1 Bacillota bacterium | reverse complement strand
GAACCCTGGGCCTTCTGCTCCCAAAGCAGACGCGCTGCCAAACTGCGCCACACCCCGCTACAGCATATAATAGTATACGTTATTCCTCGATTCTCGTCAAGAGTACAATTTAAATTGGGCCTTTGGCCCGATTGTTGGCAGCTTTACCTTCAGTTCCACTCGCAGCGTTAGCAGCAAGTAGGACTCAATTTTATACCTTAATTACGACCCCGTTACCTCACCATTTTTATGGACCGCACTGGACCTTCTGGCTTTAGCGCATATATGCGCGCAGCACACGGTAGCCGCTTTTGATCGACGCCGTCTCCGCCGCCGGAAAAATCTTTTGCAGTTCCCGGAGGTAAGTTTTGGCCCCCTGGCTAGTCCGGATCACCGCCCACAACTGCCCCGCCGGGGCCAAATAGTCCCGGGCTGCGGTAAAAAGGCGCAGCACCACTTCTTTTCCGGCCCGGAGCGGGGGATTGATCGCCACCAGGTCAAAGCGGAAACCAGCGGCAAAAAGATCCTGCCACGGCTCAAAACCATCGCCCTGCTTGATAACGACATTATTAATCCCATTTAGGGCGGCGTTTTCTATGGCCAGTTCCGTCGCCCGCCGGTTCAGATCGCTCATGTAAACTTGAACCGACGGCAGCTCCCGCGCCACCGCAAGCCCAATCGGACCGTAGCCGCATCCCAAATCCAAAGGTGCCCGCACACCAGTAAGGTCAAGACTTTCCACCAAGACCTTCGTCCCCAAATCCAGCCGGTCCCGGGAAAATACACCGGCATCGGTCTGCAAACGCAGCTCTTTTCCGCGGAGGGTAACCGAAATTTCCCGCGGTTGACGGGCCGAGCCGGGTTCTACTGTAAAGTAATGGTCCGTCATGAACATGGCCCCTTTTTAAGCTTTTTACTTTCTGGTTATTATCTAGCTTCCCCTTTTCCCAGTCTAATGTAGTCCAATGTAAAAAAGCCCGGAGGTTCTCCGGGCTGCCTCAACATATTTCCAACAGATTTATTTAAAAGAAATGATACCCATAAAAGACGATTAAGCGCGCTTCTGCAAAGCTGGAAACCAGGAGAAAAAGAAGGCCGAAGACGAACACTTCTTTATTGTCACCAACCAGCTGCGGCCACGTCCAAAACTTCCCCTGTTTCTTCCAGGAGCTGTCCGTGAAAGAGCTCGTCTGTAACCAGGTCCAATCAACAGTGGAAGCCAAAAGTAAAGCATAGGAAAACCAGACCCAAACAGCAAACCGAAGGAAAGTAACCAGCGCTCCCAGACGAACAAAACCTTGTGGCGGAAAGGAGTAGGAATTGGTCCCCGTAACCAGTCCGGTGAGGAGCGTATAAAGGATAAAGTAAAACAGGGCCAAGGGAAACCGGCCTACCTTAAAGCGGTTTAGGAAGAAAATGAATAAAAGCACGATCAAGAAATGATGAGCAAAGACTTTTAACGTAACTAGCAACACATTTCCCCAGGTCCCAAAGGTGTCCGCCGTGTTGATCTCCCACTTGAAGAGTTTGAAGGTTTCACCCAGGCGTTCGGCCCACCATGCTCCGAATGTTTCAGAACCTTTAATCCCAAAAATCTTATCCACTAATAACGTATTTTTTAGAGTCCCCTCACCAAGTAGAAAGTAGCCGATTGCCCACGCCACCATAAAAAGAAGTAGGCCGCATAGGAGATAACCGCCGACTCTGCGATAAACATCCGCACTGAAAACCAACTCGCCAAGGAAACCGAAGGGATGTTTACGCTCCTTACTTCGATCCTTGTTTATCAATTTCAAACAATCCTCCTTCTCTTACTGTAATCCATCTCAATCCTTCGTTACCCTATAACGAAGGGGTCAGGGTTTAGGTTCCCTTTTAACACCAACCGGATTAGAAGAGGTAACCGGCATCCTTAAAATTATTCTCAATTCTATAAATATAACCCAAAACAAATTATACACCAAGCGGATCGTAAGCACAAGGAAATAATGGAATTTTACCCTGTCCATCGCCGATTACCCCTTCATTCCAACCGATCCAACCATAATATTTTATCCAACTTTTAACAACAGCAAAGGATAATACCGGGATTCGTGTATTGACAGCATTCGTCAAATCTGCTACTCTAAAACTAGGTATTTTACACTACAATTGAATAAGCAAACTCGTATAATCTCAGGGATATGGCCTGAAAGTTTCTACCAGATAACCGTTAATTATCTGACTACGGGGGAAAGTGCGCCTAGGGTTCCGCCGCATAAGCGGGCAGGTCCAAGTGGCGCAGGCACGTCGTGCTACACCGAAGGGACAAAAGCCCAGCCGGGTAGGTTTCGCTCCACTGACCTACTTGGCTGGGTTTTTTAGATATTACCGGATTATTAGTTTTGGTGTTGGTTAATTGTAATACTAAGTAGTCGCCCGCGCTGGCAACCGTCCACCCCTGTGAAGTGGGGGGAAAACTTCAACTTCCACTTCATTTAAAAATATTTGCCCGGCGGTCAAAGGGCTGACCGGGGCGACCATTCATGATAATTGACTGGTGACGAACGTATTTTCTAAGTAATGAACAAGAAACTAGGGAGGGACTGAGATTGGGAGAAAAACCCTTGGTCGGTATTGTCATGGGCAGCGACTCCGACTTACCCGTGATGAGCGCCGCCGCCGCGGTGCTGGAAGAGTTTGGTGTCGCTTATGAGCTTTCGGTGGTATCGGCCCACCGCACCCCGGCGCGGGCCGAGGCTTACGCGAAGGGCGCGGCCGACCGCGGTCTGCAGGTGATTATTGCCGGGGCCGGCGGTGCCGCCCACTTGGCCGGGGTGATCGCCGCTTATACTGAGCTTCCGGTGATTGGTGTCCCGGTGTTGGGTAAAGCTTTAAACGGCGCGGACGCCCTCTATTCCACGGTTCAGATGCCGCCGGGAATTCCCGTCGCGACCATGGCGATCAATGGTGCGAAAAACGCTGGCCTCTTGGCGGTAGAGATTTTGGGGGTCGCCAACGAGACTTTTCGCCGTAAAATCCGGGAATACAAAAGAAAACTTACCCAGGAAGTGGAGGCCAAGGCCGCCCGGCTGGAAGCGAGCGGCTGGCGGGCGTACCTGGCAGATCAGGACAAAAACTAACGAAACACCGAGGTGACAAGGGATGATTGAACGCTATAGCCGACCGGAAATGGCGGCCATCTGGACGCTGGAGAACAAGTTCCAAAAATGGCTGGAGATCGAGATCTACGCCTGCGAAGCTTGGGCCGAGCTGGATGTGATCCCGAAAGCAGCGGTCGACCGCATCCGGGAACACGCTTCCTTTTCCGTGGAGCGAATTTTAGAGCTGGAAGCGGAGACCCGCCACGATGTAGTAGCCTTTACCCGTTGTGTGGCAGAAAGCCTGGGGGATGAATCCAAATACCTGCACTACGGACTCACCTCTTCGGACGTGGTGGATACGGCGTTGGCCGCCTTAATAACCGAAGCCGCCGATCTGCTGGTTGGCGACATGCAGAGACTGCTTACCGCGCTGAAAGCAAAAGCACGGGAGCACAAATACACGGTGATGATGGGGCGAACCCACGGCGTACATGCGGAACCGACCACTTTCGGCTTGAAAATGGCCCTTTATGTGGCCGAGATGCAGCGTAACCGGGCCCGACTCGAAAAGGCCCGGGCGACCATCGCCTACGGCAAACTTTCTGGGGCGGTCGGCACCTTTGCCAATATCCCCCCCTTTGTGGAGGAGTACGTCTGTACCAAACTGGGACTAAAGCCAGCCCCGATCTCCACCCAGATCCTGCAGCGGGACCGGCACGCCGAGTTCATGACGCCCCTGGCCATTGCCGCCGGAACCTTAGACAAGCTGGCCACCGAGATCCGTGCCCTGCAGAAAACCGAAACCAGAGAAGTAGAAGAACCATTTTACGCCGGGCAGAAAGGATCGTCGGCCATGCCCCATAAACGGAATCCGGTCAGTTGTGAACAGATCAGCGGTCTTGCCCGGGTGGTCCGGGCCAACGCCCTGGCCGCCTTAGAAAACATGCCCCTCTGGCACGAACGGGATATCTCCCACTCTTCGGTAGAACGGGTCATTATTCCAGACAGTACCATCCTTTTAAACTATATGCTGAACAGTATGACCCGGATCATCACCGATCTCCACATCTACCCCGAGAATATGCAACGGAACATGGAACGCACGCTGGGGCTGACCTACTCCCAGCGCGTCCTCCTTACCCTGATCGACAAAGGCCTAAAACGGGAAGCTGCCTACGATCTGGTCCAAAAGAATGCAATGCAGGCTTGGGCGGAACAGACCCCCTTTGCCGATCTCCTCGCGGCGGATCCAGAGGTCACCGCCGTCCTCAACCCGGAGGAGCTGGCCGCCTGTTTTGACCCCGCTTACCATTTGGCACAGATCGATGCGATCTTTGCGCGGGTGGGCATTTAACGAGCATCTTTTAGAAGCGAAGAGATTTTGAAAGGAGTTGGCTGCGGATGGAAAAAAAGAATTTGCTCTACGAAGGAAAGGCCAAACGGATTTACACCACCGAAGACCCGGATCTCCTCATTGCCGAATACAAAGATGACGCTACGGCCTTTAACGGCCAAAAAAAAGGGGTGATCGTCAATAAAGGGATCCTGAACAACAAAATTTCCGCTTTCTTCTTTACCCTGCTGGCACAGGCCGGCGTGGAAAGCCATTTTGTCAAGCTGCTTTCCGACCGGGAAATGTTGGTCAAACGGGCGGAGATCATCAAAGTGGAATTGGTAGTGCGGAATATTGCCGCGGGCAGCCTATCGAAACGCCTGGGCCTGGCGGAAGGAGTGGTCCTCCCCCGCCCGGTTGTGGAATTCTACTATAAAGATGACGCTTTAGGCGACCCCCTCGTCAATGAAGACCACATCGCCCTCTTAGAACTGGCCACAGCGGAACAGATTAAGTTCATGGCCGCCCAGGCCCTGAAGATCAATGAACTCCTTACTGCACACCTGAAAACCTGCAATGTGATTTTGGTCGACTACAAACTAGAATTCGGGCTGCACAATGGTCAGGTGCTACTGGCGGATGAAATATCCCCTGATACCTGCCGTTTCTGGGATGCGACCACCAAGGAAAAACTGGACAAAGACCGTTTCCGCCGCGATCTCGGCGGCGTTGAAGCTGCTTATCAGGAGATTTATCAACGTTTAACAGGAGGCGAAAAGTAAATGTGGCGTGCCGAAATTAAAGTTTTATTAAAACCGAGCATCCTTGATCCCCAAGGACAAGCGACCGAAAAGGCCCTGGCGGCTATGGGCTATGCTGAGGTGGACCAGGTACGGGTCGGGAAATACCTGGAAGTAACCTTCAGCGCCCCCGACCGGACCGCTGCCGAAGCCAAAGTAGAGGAGCTTTGCTCCCGTTTGCTGGTCAACACGGTAATCGAAGATTACACCTATAATCTGGTGGAGGTTGCGCCATGAAATTTGGAGTGATTACCTTTCCCGGGTCCAGCGGTGATTTGGATGCGTTTCATCTCATCAAGGATGTCCTGGGCGCGCCGGTCGAATATATCTGGCACGAAGAAAGATCGGTCCAGGGCTTTGGCTGCCTGGTGTTGCCCGGTGGTTTCTCCTACGGCAATTATCTCCGTGGTGGTGCCCTAGCCCGTTACTCCCCGGTCATGTCGGCAGTGATCGACTTTGCCCACCGGGGCGGGCTGGTTCTGGGGATTGCCAACGGGTTTCAAGTGTTGACCGAAGCCGGCCTCCTGCCGGGGGCCCTTTACACCAATGCCGACGGGCGGTTTCGTTGTCAGTTTACCACCCTGCGGGTGGAGCAGACGGATACTCCGTTCACCCGTAACCTTGACCGCAATCAGCTCCTTTCCATCCCCATCGCCCACGGGGACGGTAACTATTATGTCGATCCGGCGACCCGGCAACAGCTGGAAGAAAGGGGTCAGATTATCTTTCGTTATGCTGATGAAAAAGGCCAGACCACGGAGGAAGCCAACCCTAATGGTTCGGTCGGCAACATTGCCGGCGTCTGTAATGAAACCCGGAATGTCCTGGGGATGATGCCCCATCCGGAAAGGGCGGGCGAGACCGTTTTGGGCTCCACCGATGGTCTGGCCATTTTTAATTCAATCATAAAATACTGGGAGGGCAGCCGATGAAACCTGAAGGTTGGCGCATGATGGGACTGCGGGACGATGAATACGACCGGATCAAGGAGGCCCTGGGGCGGGAACCCAACCATTTGGAGCTGGGGATGTTCAGCGTCATGTGGTCGGAACATTGTTCCTACAAACATTCCAAAGCGGTGTTAAAAACCTTTCCCACCACCGGTCCCCGGGTCTTACAGGGCCCCGGTGAGAACGCCGGCGTGGTTTCGATCGGCGACGGCCTGGCCGTCTGCTATAAGATCGAATCCCATAACCACCCTT
>JAAZDX010000169.1 GCA_012512605.1 Bacillota bacterium | reverse complement strand
CCGGCTTTAGTGGTCGCCGCCGGGCCTTCCCTGCTAGATGAGATTGAAAACCTAAGAATAATCAAAGAAAAGGGGCTCGCCTATATCTTTTCCGCCGGTTCCGGGTTGGTACCGTTACTGAATAACGGTATTTACACTGATGCGGCCACTTCCTATGACCCCAATAAGTTTGACGGGGTTTACAAGCAGGTTTATGCAAAGAAGATTACCGAGATTCCCTTGATTTTTGGGAGTACAGTAGGTATTTCCGTAGAAAAATACCCGGGGCCAAAGGCCCATATGATCAATAACCTGGACACCGTTGCCCCGTATTATTTGCGGTTAAAGGACGGGGCGGAGCTTCAGACTTTCCACGATAGCAGCACCGTGTCGGTGGTTCTGGTCCAACTCTTAAAGCATCTGGGGTTTGACCCGGTGATCTTTGTCGGGCAAAACCTGGCTTTCCGTGGTGAGTACCGCTACGCCGGCGGGATTCCCTATTATAAGCCCGAGGTAACTGAGAAGTGGCGTGAAAAAGCAATCCTGACTGAAGCGGTGGATGGTGGCGAGGTCTATACACTTGAGGATTACAACCAAATGCGCTTCGAACTGGAACAGGTCATTACCCGCAATCCTGGGGCGGAGTTTATAAACACCACCCGGGGTGGGGCGAAGATCGCGGGGACGACTTACATTCCCTTGGAAAAAGTTATGGCCGAACGGCTGACAGAAAAGGTGGTTGAACCCGGTTGGTTTCCGGCGGCAGCCTGTGACTATGACCGGGAGTATCTGCAGCAACAACAGGCGAAAATGGAGGCGGAGTACCGTTTGCTGCCGGAGACGATCGCCAGGTTTGGCAAGGCCTTTTCCACCCTGGAAAGAATGGGCCCGGGGACGAACAATGACCAACTACACAAACAGATTACCCGGTTCAACCGGGAACTGAAAAAAATGAATAAAAACCAGTTCTACAAGGTCTTTATCCAACCCAGGAGAAGGGTGGAACTGGAACTGATCGCCAAGGAGATTGAGGAAATCCGCTTTGAAACCGATCTGTTCAAAAAGAGTGAAAAGATCGCCAGGGTTTTCAAGCAGCTTGTGACCAACCTGCAAAGCGATTTTGAAACCATGGCCAAAGAATACGAGACGATAAAGCAGTTTATTACTACTTTCGGAAAAGCTGACTAGTTGGGGTGGACGAATTGTTTGATGGAAAAACTGTGTTGATCACCGGGGGAACCGGTACTTTTGGACGCTGCTGTGTCCGAACTTTACTGGAACGAGCTCAAGTAAAGCGCTTGATCGTCTTCTCTCGGGATGAACTAAAACAATACGAGATGCAACAGATCTTTAACGCGCCTCAGATGCGTTATTTTCTTGGCGATATCCGTGACCGGGACCGTTTAAGCCAGGCGATGCGCGGGGTGGACTATGTAATCCACGCTGCCGCGTTGAAACAGGTGCCGGCGGCGGAATACAACCCGATGGAGTTTATTAAGACCAACATTAACGGGGCCGAGAATGTGGTGAAGGCCGCTTTGGATAATGGGGTGAAGAAAGTGATCGCCCTCTCCACCGATAAAGCGGTGAACCCGATCAACCTCTACGGGGCCACCAAGATGGTCATGGAGAAACTTATTGTTGCGGCCAACAACATCGCCGGAGGGCTGCAGACCCGTTTTGCTGTGGTCCGTTACGGGAATGTGATCGGTTCGCGCGGTTCGGTGGTGCCCCTCTTTCAGAAACTGGTGGCTGAAGGGGCAAAGGAGTTACCAGTGACCGACCCGCGGATGACCCGGTTTTGGTTTACGGTGCAAGAAGGAGTCGATTTTGTCCTAAAAAACGTCGCCCGGATGCAGGGCGGGGAGATTTTCGTT
>JAAZDX010000168.1 GCA_012512605.1 Bacillota bacterium | reverse complement strand
GTACGGTCGTTTTCTGGCTTGCCCCGGTTATCCCCAATGTAAGAACATCAAGTCGATCCAAAAAGAGACCGGTGTGACCTGCCCCGAATGTAAGAAGGGGCAGATCGTCGAGCGGCGTTCAAAGAAAGGACGGAAGTTTTTTGGCTGTAACCAATACCCGGATTGTAAGTTTACCAGTTGGTATCCACCGGCCAAAACACCTTGTCCCGAATGTGGATCCTTGTGCGTTCTGAAAAAGAGCAAAGCCAAAGGGGAGTATATCGTCTGTACCCGACAGGACTGCCCCTTTGAACAGCCGGTGACCAACTCGGATCCGGAAAATGAGGGAGGAACCGCCGATGCCTAAACCAATCTGGGTGGTCGGCGGGGGCTTGGCGGGGGCGGAGGCCGCCTGGCAGGTGGCAAACTCCGGCTATGAGGTCCTCCTCTACGAAATGCGGCCGGAGCGGATGACCCCGGCGCACACTACCCCTTTCCTTGCCGAACTGGTCTGTAGTAATTCCTTGAAAGCAAATAACCTGGAGAACGCTTCAGGACTTTTAAAAGAAGAGCTCCGGCGTTTGGGTTCGTTATTAATGACCGTCGCTGAGGAAACAAAAGTACCGGCCGGGGGTGCCCTGGCCGTTGACCGGCAACGGTTCGCCGCGGACATCACCGCCCGGATTGAAGAACACCCCCGGATTAAAGTGGTCCGGAAAGAAATCTCTGTAATCCCCTCTAACCAGCCGGCGGTAGTCGCCACTGGTCCTCTTACCTCCCCCCTCTTCTCCGCTTGGCTTCAGCAGCTTTTTGGTGAAGAATACTTTTACTTTTTCGATGCGGTGGCGCCGATCGTGACCCGGGAATCCCTTGATTTTAACCGCATCTTTGTCGCCTCGCGCTACGGCCGGGGCGAGGCCGAGTATTTGAACTGCCCCATGAATGAAGAAGAATACACCCTGTTCTGGGAAAACCTGACGGCGGCCGAGATCCACCAGTCCCACCTGGGGGCTGCGGAGAAACGGTTCTTTGAGGGATGTATGCCGGTGGAAGTGCTTGCCGCCCGGGGGAAGGACACCCTGCGCTATGGACCGCTTAAACCGGTGGGGTTAACGGACCCGGCCACCGGGCGACGGCCCTACGCCGTCGTGCAATTACGTCCGGAAAACCGGGAGAAAACCCTCTACAATATGGTTGGCTTCCAAACCAATCTGCGCTGGGGGGAACAACAGCGGGTTTTCCGGATGATCCCCGGGTTGGCCGCGGCGGAGTTTGTCCGCTACGGGGTGATGCACCGTAACTCCTTTATCAACACGCCTAAGTTGCTGACGCCCGCGCTACAATGGAAAGGGGGGTGGCCTCTGTTCTTTGCCGGCCAGTTAATTGGAGTGGAGGGTTACGTGGAATCGATCGCCGCTGGTTTGGTGGCGGGGAAGAATATCGTACGCTTGCTGGAAGGCAAGCCAGCCCTAATCTTTCCGCGCGAGACGGCGGTTGGCGCCCTTTTCTACCATATTACTAACGCAGACATTCGACATTTTCAGCCAATGAACATCAATTTCGGCTTATTTCCCCCATTAAAAGTGAAAATCAAAGAAAAATTGAAAAAAAATCGTACCATCGCTGAACGGGCGTT
>JAAZDX010000167.1 GCA_012512605.1 Bacillota bacterium | reverse complement strand
TTTTAATATACACCTTGATTTCCCATTTAATTCACATAATACACAGGAATTACCAAAATCATGTAGAATTTAATAGTTAGATGTATACCAGATATTTTGTGGAGGGATAATAATGGAAAATGTTATTTATTGCGATCATGACATAAATACGATTAACGTAGAATATATAAGAACAATAGCAAGGACGAAAGCGGGTTTTAAAAATTTTGCGCGAGGGCTCGAAATTGTAAAGGCCCACCATTTAAAATCGCTAATAATATTAATTCGATTCTTTGTGAGAGTTATCAAAATACCATTTTATAAATTAATTCTTATATATCAGCTTAATTTAGTTCTCAAGGAAATAGAAAACGTACTAAGATATAATCCAAAAACTATTTTTATTA
Organism: Bacillota bacterium; assembly: GCA_012512605.1. Lineage (GTDB taxonomy): Bacteria > Bacillota > UBA4882 > UBA10575 > UBA10575 > Capillibacterium. The sequence continues at coordinate 16,937 of JAAZDX010000167.1, read as the reverse complement.
ACGTATCTGAAGACGAATGGTGTATGAAAAGAGATTATTTTTTGCAAATATTTAGTGAGTATTATGATGAAAAAAACACTAAATACCGGAGAGGATATTTAGATAATAAATTATATGACCGATATATAATAGTGAAAGATGCTTTAAAGCGTTTATCCTCCACAAAAGTTAAGAAGATTGAGGAGGGAGAATTAATGAATAAACAAAAAAGAGAGGCTTATAAAGATACATTAGTTTTTCTTTCTATTTATGTTCTTATTATGGTAACACTTATTTTCCTAATGGTCTTTAATAAAATACCTTTTTTAAGTGGAGCATTTGGATTACTTTTCGGAAGTGTTTGTATTTATTCTACACTTAATGTCTTGGCATTATGGAGGAAAAAGAATGCCGAATAAGAGTGGAAAGATAATTGTAGGATTTTTAGGCATGGTTTTGGACAAGCTTAGGGTAAAAGATATGTCTGAGCCAAACAGACTTATCTTATGTGTTTTTATGTTAGGTGTGTTTTTTTCGGTTGTAGCAAGATTGTTGGGATATAAAGATCTTTCTTTTTATACATTGTGTGTGGGCATACTCCTGCTGTTTGTATATTTATCTTTTCTTATAACTTTCAATTTAAGGCATAATTTTCCAGAAGCTACTATAAAAACCAGAAGCAAAAAAACTAAAGTACCTCAAAACTCAATCAATAGAAGCAGTTAATTAGGGAAACCCTTTTTGAATATATTATATTTTTTAATAAAACGTCCGATTAAGGACGGTTTTTTGTTTACGCGGTATGTCTTGTAAACATAGCGTTTAATTTAGAGGTCAAGTGTATAATTTAGGTTCGCAATTTCATAAAGGAAAAGCCATCGAGACCCTGAAATGGTAAGTTGCTGAAAAAACTAAAAAGGAGTGTTGTCCGATGGTTTATCATTAAGAAACCGTAAGGTTGGAAAAAATGCTATTTAAATTTTCAGGTGAACCGGATCCGTTTTCTTTTCATACTTGAATGTCTATACCATAAAAAGATGGAAGTAGAAGTCGAAAATAAGCTTGGGCTGTGTAAAAGAGAACATTCCCCAAAAAGCCGGTTATCTCTCCGGAACACGGGTCAGGCCCTTTGATAGTTTGAATGGGAACGATATTTTGAATCGATCTCTGCCAGTCAAGTTTGATTAGAGCTAACTAAGCAGGTTGAAGAGTTTTAGCCATAATCCGCCAACCTTTGTACTTCTAGTCCGGTTTCAATATCCCAGATGACAATCGACGACGCATCGACAACGGCAATGGTCGGGGTTTTACTTTCATTTTTGGGTAAAGCGGGACTTCCCGGGTTTAAGGAGATGACCCCGTTCTCCTTTGTGAGGCTGGGGAGATGGGTATGGCCAGAGATGATCAGATTATAAAGGTTCTTTGTCTTTGCGGGTAACCGGTTTTGGTGGCCATGGTGGACCAAGATCCGCCAACGCGCGGTGATAATATGGGCATAGGGCGCTTCGATTGGGTGCTCAAGGATCATCTGGTCGACTTCGGCATCGCAGTTTCCACGGACAAAAACAATGGGCTTTGCCAATGCGTTGAAAAGCGCACATAATTCATCCGGCTTATATTGGTCGGGGAGCGGGTTCCGTGGTCCGTGGTTGAGAAGATCGCCGCAGTGAATAATAAGGTCGGTTTGGTGCAAAAATTGGTCGTAGGCTTTCTGCCAAGCACTGATCGAACCATGGGTGTCGCTGATGACGCCAATCCGCATGAAGATCACTCCTTTGTTTTCTAGGTTGGTCCGAAACCACAGACTACTTGACCGTTAGTTTCCACCAGTCGCCCGGCTTTTAGTCGGCAGAGCCAGCCGGTGTTTATGTTTTATGGTTCTCTGTTTAAGCCGTGCTTTCCTTTGCTGATGGCCGTTGTGTGTAGAATTTCATCAGATCTTTACGTTACCTTTAGTCGGCCGTCGGGTTAAATGGTATTTCCTTCTTCCAAGGAAATTCTAGGCGTATTTTAAAAATCAGCTTTAGAAAGTAGGCAACAGCTTAATGTGATGCGTGAAGTGAGAAGTAAGAAATGGGATCTTAGTAAAAAAGGATAATTAAATTCATATCAGCAGTGAACGCCATTTTGCACCCGCTGGGTTAATACGGGCAAAGGTAATCTCTTCGTCGGATCGCAAAGGTTGACAAGTTGGGGATGTTCCCGGAAAATAAAGGGGAATTCAAATTTACCAAATTTATTAGTTGAACGGAAAGGAAGGATTGGTTGTGGCCAAAGCGATCAACAGAGAAGCAGCATTAGCGTTGTTCAAAGCGTATAATCAGGACGAGGGTCTTCTCCGGCATGCCCTGGCGGTGGAAGCGGTGATGCGCCATTTTGCTGTTCTTTTTGGGGAAGATGAGGAGAAATGGGGGATCATCGGTCTCGTCCACGACCTGGATTACGAACGTTATCCTGACCAGCATTGTATCAAAGTGAAAGAAATCCTGACGGATGAAGGGTGGCCGGAGGAATATATCCATGCCGTACAGAGCCATGGGTGGGGGATCTGCTCTGATGTGGAACCGGTGCAGCAGATGGAGAACGTACTTTACACCATCGATGAATTAACCGGATTGATCACCGCCGCGGCTTTGGTCCGGCCGAGCAAGAGTATTTTGGATTTGAAAGTGAAGTCGGTCAAGAAAAAGTGGAAAGATAAGGCCTTTGCGGCGGGTGTCAACCGTGAAGTTATTGAAAAAGGGGCCGCACGTTTGGGGATGGAGTTGGATGAGGTTATTCAGGAGACCATCGCCGGGATGCAGAAAGTGGCGGCGGAGATTGGCCTGCAAGGCATTTTAGGATAGCTGGAATGTTATAAATGAGCAATAAACAAGAAAGGGAGAACCTTGGTCAGCACCAAGGTTCTCCCTTTGTGTACGGGTAGGTAGTATTAACCTTTTCAGCCGTTAGAATTACCGAAATTACGATGAATAAAGCTTAGCCATTAAGAATTTCGGCAAAACGTTATGATTCCTTAAAAATTCCATAACTTGCCTAAGCTATAATTATGATTGAGTTCATGAAAGGAGGTGAAAGCAATGAGTGTGTATTTGTTAGGGATTAAACGGTTTGAGTACAAGGTGTTGGTGCGTCTCAACCGCATCATTGAACACCGGGTCCTCCGGGGTATGGTTCTTGCCGTTACCCAGTTGGGAGAGCTCGTTACCCCCTTTATCCTGGCGGGTCTGTTCTTGTTTAACGCCGGGACCCGACCGGTTGGGATTATGTTGGCTGCCGCCCACTATGCGACCTATATTCCGGTGCATTTGATTAAGGAAGCCGTTGCCCGACCGCGACCTTACCAGGCCTACAGAACCATCACCAACGGTGGTCCGTCACTAAGGGACTATTCCTTCCCATCGGGCCATACGACCTCCGCCTTTACCACTGCAACGGTATTGGCCTATTTTCTGCCCGCTGGAGCACCCCTCTATTATATCCTCGCCGCACTGGTCGGTTTAACCCGGATGGTCCTGGGTGTCCACTACCCCACCGATGTTCTGATCGGCAGCATCATCGGGACCGTAATTCCCCTGTTCCTCCTCGCTCTTCTTCCCTAATCCCCCTCTCCTTCCCGGTCTTTCTCTTGTCTTTTTCTTTGCTTCCCCTTGTTTTGGGCAGTGCTATACCACAAATTCCGCGGTTCGGCCGGGCGCTCCTGCCTGCTGCCTGTCGGCTCCAGGCAAAGTCCATCTTGGAACTAAATGTTTGGATTTATCATTCTGGATCTTTATAGTAATTTCCGCGTCTTATTCCGTGATAACCTGCATAATGTCTTGGATAAGGGGATTGGTCATTACTTGAGCAAATAGATTAAGGGAGATGTTTTTCAATAAATCCTCCCACTCGTTGGCAGAGGTTTGGCCGATGTTGATCGCTGCCCAGGGGAGAAAATCAGGGAAGGACGGCTTTTGCCCAGGATTTATCAACTTTTGCTCCATGGTCATTACAAACTGGGTTGATTCTCCCGTGATCGGGTCGGTACTGTGCATGATTTGTTTTGTTAACATGCTACGCCAAAAACCCTTTTGGTCGATATACATTTTACCATTCATCTGCGTAATGGAAGTTGGGGTAGCGGCCGTTCCGGGGGTAATTGCCACCGCCATCCGGTTTAGAAAAAGATCGATTTGGTGATCAATATTATCACGGAAGGCGATTAGTTGTTCTTCGGTAATCGGCCATGTGGCTAAGTCACCGTTGTTTTTGGCGATGGTGATAAACTGGGTGGTTTTATCTTTGATTAAAGTATGGGTCGCCGGATTAGCGAAAATGCTTTGTAACAAGCGACTTATTTCGTCGGGAGTGAAGTCATCCTGATCCATATTCAGAACCAGTTCTCTACAGGTAATATCTTTTTCTTGCTCGTTTTCAACGACGGCTAGTTTCACCAGTTTGGCACCGGCTGCAATCTTGTCCTGGTAATATTCGGTGTAAAAATCATAAATCGCCAACTTCACTTGTTCCCAGGTTTTTTCGTCGGTTTCAAGCAGTAAAGGGAAATAATCAGTAATTTTGAATTGGAGATCAAGGTAATCTTGGACTAAAGGTTGAAGATCTTTCCATTCGAAACAATAAACTATTGGACCCAAGAAGACCGATCTGACGGTTATTTTCTCCAGATCACTGTATAAAGTCAGATTTCCGCAGTTTACTCCTTTATATAGGAGGTTAAAATCAAAGATAAAACGGCGGTCTTCTTTATCCAACTTCGTAATTATTTCAATGTCAACTTGATTGAAGATCTGATAAATCTTTTGTTTTTCCGGATTGTCCGACTGGATATTCATTGACAATGTGGTCACAAACTCCTGAAAGTCCAGGTCGTTTACTTTTTTTAGGGCAGCAACCCAATGTTCGTGGGGGGCTTTGGGGACACAACCGGTTAAGGAAGTGACCAGGATTAGACCGATGACGGCGGCGAAGACAAATTTGAACCGTAATCTCCTTTTTTCCGTTGTGTTCTGGCGTACGGTTGGATTGGGATTTATTCCAGCAGGCTTGTTCATCGAATCGCTCCTTAATTTTAAATTTTAATAAGATTTATTTCGCTACTTAAGAATCTTTTCCTTTATTTGCTAGGGATTATTTGTCGCTTTCCACCGAAGGTAATCGTTGAGTCCATTGCCTGTTTTTTCGACACATAATCACAAAAATCATTGTGATCTTTCGGCAAACCGACCGCCAAAATTCTATTTTTTCTTGACAAAGAATCTTTACCTATGGTACTATATCTAATGCAAGGCATTCCTCGATAGCTCAACGGTAGAGCACCCGGCTGTTAACCGGGCGGTTGTTGGTTCGAATCCAACTCGGGGAGCCATTTTTTTTACCGAATTTTCACTGAAAAAATTGGTTATATGGGTTATATGGGTTTGACAAAGCTTGCTTGATCAGTTATAATACAGAAAAATGAAGATGATCCTTTTTGTTACCTTGATTAGCGAAACGATGACTCTCAGGCTCTAAATGGTCACTTGGCCTGAGACGAGTGAGTAGTGAAACCGGCGCTAAGGGTGTTATTCCCTTTAGGCCGGTTTTTTTGTTAAACTTTTATGATGAATTTAGGAGGGATCTTATCATGCGGAGAGAAATTAAGATATTATTACCAATCATTCTGTTGGTTTTAGTATTGGGGACAACCTTTGCCATCGAGAAAACCCACGAGATTATTGTGACGATTCCGGAGATTGCCGAACTGGAGTTGTCGGAGGACAGCATTGACTTGGGTAGCTTTTTGGTGGGTAATGTGCTGCAGGACCGGATCGTGTCCAGCACGCCTTTAAAAGTATCCTATCGTTGTAACCATATGGATGGTTGGGCCTTAAAAGTTTCGGCGACCGCATTTCAAAACTCTGTAGATCCCAGTATCACAATTCCTGTTAACTATCTTTCTTTCGGAACCGAGCCAACGAAGATCGACACCCGCATGTCCGAATCGGAAATCGTGGTCGCGACGGGAACGGAACCGGTTAATACAACCACCGAGATTTACTACGCCATGGAATTACCGGAAAATGCCTATGCGGGCGAGTACAACAGTACGGTTACATATTCACTGGTTACGCTTTAACTCATTAATCCTTTAACCAATGAAGGAGTAGGTGTAACAACAAAGCGATGAAACAAATCTTCACAAATTGGCGAAGTCTTCTGATGCTCACCTTAATGGTGGGCTTTTTCCCCTTGACGGGATCAGCGAGCAGTATTACCGTAACGCCGCCGCGCTTAACGTTTACGGTAGAAGCTGGTGGAAACTTTGAAGGCCAGATTGAAGTCTACGGCGCGGCTGATAAAGAGATCAGAGTAAAAACCTACTTTGCGGATTGGGATTTTGACCAGTACGGAACCGTTCAGTTTTACTCCGAACCGAACCAGGTGGAAAGGTCTGCCACCGCTTGGCTGCGGATTGAACCCTCTGAATTTGTGTTGCCGGCCGGGAGTAAAAGACGGGTGATGGTTAGCGGACAGGTGCCGCCGGGGGCCGTGCCCGGTGATTACTGGAGTATGTTTTTTGTGGAGTTCCTCCCTTACTCGGTGGTCCAAACCAGCGGAATGCGGATGAGTGGCCGGGTGGGCGGGAGCATCACCGTTACCGTTCCTGGTGCGATTACGGTAAAAGGGCGGATTGATGCCTTTGCCATTCAAAGTGCACTCGTTAACGGTCGACCGGGAATCACGGCGAATCTTGTCTTCGTGAATGAAGGCGATTCCGTCCTGGAACCGACGGGACGGATAGAAATTAAAGATCTCCAGAACAAACGGGTCGGGCTGGTGACGATCCCGCCCAGTAAAGTTCTGCCCCAGAGCGGGCGGGAGATTCCGGTCCAAGAGGAGCTACGGCTCAAGCCGGGTAAATACGTGGCGATTGCCGTTGTGGATTATGGCGGTACCAAACTAGCCGGCTACCAAAAGGTCTTTTCGGTTCAATGAAGAGGGTTTGGTGTTGTCGTAGGGGAAACGCTGACGATGCTAGTTCGGCGAGGGCAGAAAGAGGAGGAGGGAAAAGCATGCGCAAGGGATGGTTGCGATTGGTAAGTATCCTTATCCTTCCCGCTTGTTTCTTGACAGCACAACCGATCAGAACAGCCAATTGTGTGCTTGAATTGTTTATTCCTGACCGGATCGAAATCGCCTTGTCGGTGCCGGTAGTTGATCTAGGGGAACCGCGCCGTGAGAACGGCCGTCTTTACTATGAACGGATCAATGCGGTTCGGGTTGATTACCGTTGTAATACCCAGGACGATTGGGAGGTACGGATCTCGACGGAAGATTTTCGGGATGGTAACCGAAGAATACCCATCTCCCGGCTGCAGTGGCGGACGGAGGACGGTATATATCAGGATATGCCGACGAGTGGTAGGTATGTGGTGTTGGCCCGAAAAAGGGATCACCAGCCGCGGGCTGGTTTAAAGCATAGTAAAAATATCTCCTACCGTCTGGAATTAAGGGGTGACGAATGGGGAGGAACCTACTTTGCCCCCATAACTTACACCCTGTTTGTACCATGAGGAGGTGGGCGTGATGATGGGGAAGAGTCGGGTTTGTCTGCTTCTATTGGCGTTGCTCCTGGCGGTAGCTTTGGTGCCGGTTCGCGCCGGGGATATTGATTTGGAAATTGGTGCGCTCCTTGCCCTAGGTAATACCGTAGCCAGCCTGGGGGAGCTGAAAACCGATCCCTTTGATCCAACCATCGAGTATTTCGAGGCGGAAAACGCCATCTCTTTTTCTGGTATTGTGGTTGGTGAATGGCAATTACTGCTTTCCGGGGAAGATTTCGTGTCCGGGGCGGACCGGATCCCCTTGGAGCAGATGGAATGGAAGTTGCGGGGCGGTACTTACCGGCGGATGCCAGCGCGGGGAAGATACCAAGAAATAATGCGGGTTTCTGGTTTACTTAAAATTTTTAGCGATAATTTGTCTTTCCGCCTGGTGCTCAAGGGGGACGAAAGCCCTGGTCGCTACAATAATTTGCTAACATTAACATTAGTTTACCTATAAAGTATTGCCATTTATAGAAAAATATTATATAATAAAGTCAAAGAGAATACATAACTGGATTTTACGATAAAGGCAAACCCGTCGAAAGACGGGGGCGCAAAGCCACGGGGCTAAAGTGGTAACACTATGATCGCCGGGCCGCCGATAGAATCCTTTTGTTTTATTTGGCGTCCCTGCGTCTGTGGAGGGAGGATGAGGTCGTGAAACGTTCCTTGTTGTATCCGCAGTTTGCCGGGATTTTATTATTCTTATTATTGCTAACATTACCAGTTAATGCTGCTGATCTTGCAGAACATAAGATTCGGGTCGAGATTCCGGAGATTCTGAAGATGGAGATGGGTTCCGGGGAGATCGCCTTTGACCTGGCGCGTTCGAAGCCGGAAGCGCCTTTTCCGGCATCTGGTTATCCTGTCTACTATACGCCGACTTCAACGGACCAGTACATACCGGTGCGGGTTTACTCTAACGGAAGGAAAGAATGGCGTCTCCTCATTAGTGGGGTGAGCGAACAAGGGCTAGACGGGGGTGCCATTGAGTGGTCGCTGGATGGGGCCAACTGGCAGCCATTGCGGGCGACCGAGCAGGTTCTAACCACCGGCAGCTACACCAATGGTTGGCAGGAACTGAAGGTTTATTACCGGCTCGTGCTACGCAGTTTCGAATACGCCAGTCCCGGCCAGTACAAGGTTCAAGTCAATTACCAGTTGTCTTCGGTTTAATGGAAGAACTCAATCTCCCTTGATACTGGACGGACCGGGATGGTGAGGTGAAGCGGCGAAGCGGTCGTGACTTTAAAAGTGACTGGATGCGGTTGTTCATAAACCTCTCCTAAATCAGGACTGTTAAATATAACTTCTAAGCGGTATTCACCCGGAAGCAGGTTGAGGAAAAAGGTGCCATTATGTTCGGCGCCTTTTTCTATGACCAGATGATTATTGTGGTCAAAGACAGCAACGCTTACTTGGGAAAATTCTGCGCGATCGTTTTCAACCAAAACGTATTCGCTGGTATCAATGGTGAGAAGCCCGTGGACTTCCGTGGGCGGGAGATAGGGAACCAGGACGGCAACGGATTTTTGCGGTTCGGTGATGATTTCTTTTCTGGTCTGTAAGGTATAATACCCGCCGAACTGGGCTGGAAATTCAATAAATTGCAGTCCGGTGCCAGAAAAAGGAATCTCCCAGTTACCATCGGCGTCGGTTACCGTTTCTTTCCGGCCATTGAAGATGATGGGTAGGCCGGAAAGGACCGGTTCATCAGGGCTATATAATCCATTCCGGTCGAGATCGATAAAGGCTTTCCCGTGGAGACCGGACCATGGCGGCGGGATGTAGAAGAGATCATGATGTTGGAGGCGGAAAATCATACTATAAACCGGATCCCGCTCTCGGTAAAACAGTTGGGCATAAATCTGCCAGGTGGTACCGGTGGCCGTCTGTGCACTGAGCCCCGTTTGGAAGGAGTTTATTTTGTAAAGGGGTTCCGATAGATCCCAAAAGACCAGCCCGAAACAGCTCCAAGGATTACGGAGGGGAGAATAACGCCATCTTAACCCCAACTCGGGCTGTTTGTTAACCTCGGTCTGTTCATAGGTGAAGGTCTCACTCAAGAGTGCTTCCAGGTAATTCTCGGAAGCAAACCGAAAGCGGTAACGACCGCTTAACAGTAACGACTGGCGTAAAACGAGGAGATCCTCATGAATGTAGCTGGCCGAAAAACCGAACATGTTTTGTGCTTGGCGCCGCATTGTTCCGGCTTTGATCTCATTGATCCGCCCGTCGGAGCGGTGGGTATGGGCCAACCCGAGCCGGTAGTCGCCGGCCGCTAATTCGGTCCAAACCTTGTTACTCCGGAGCAGAGGCGCAGTCGGTTGGTCCTCCTTCCGCCAGGTATAGCCGGAGGCCAGCCGCAGATCTTTTGTGGTGTAGGCGTAGCCGGAGAGGGCTAATTCGTCAAAGATGCTCAGTGTGTAAAAGTCGGTCCCTTTATTATACTCCCCAATTACCTCCCAGTCTTCTGCCCGCCGGTTCAGGGCGATTCCCCCTTGGGTGAGCGGGCTGGACTCTTCCCCTAAGCCCACGGCCCCTTGGGTTGTAAATTTCCAACCATAAAGCGGTGAACTGTAAAGTTGGTATGTAGCGGAAAGGGCATGTTGGTAGTAGCGCTCTTGTTCCAGGTTTTGCATATAGTTAAAGCGTAAGTTCGCCTGGGGCAGTTCAAATTTGGTTCCCCACCACAAAGGAGTATTCTCCGCGGTGGTCGGCCCCACCCAAAGGCTCCAGGGAAGCTCCCTTTGGTCTTGGAAGTACAGGAAGGAAGAGTAGGTGGGTGGGGGAACCGGCCCGTCCCAATTATGCCCGATATCGCCCAGGCGTAAAGCCCACTGGTCGCCGGTGACCCCCACGTAGGTGGTTGTCGGGAGGTGAGTTTCGTGGGTGCCGCTGAAAAAAATGTCGATACGAGTATCGGGGAACAGATTACCACTGGAACGCCAGATTAAATTCCAAGGCAGGTTTGTATTGGTCGTGGGTGGTAAGTAGCTAAAGTTCACCGCGGAACTGATCGGAATGACCAGGTCCTGGTCACGTTGGGCGGTTTGTGTCTCTGTGATTAAGATCTTAATATTTAGGGTGGGCGCTTCGGGTCCGCCGTCGTGGAGACGGAGGGTGATCTCTTCCAACGTTCCCGCCGGGGTTGCCGGGGGGACCAACAAGCTCAGTAAGATCTCCCTTGATTGGCCGGGGTCCAGCGGACCCGCTGTGGGGCTATGCCAGTAGACAGACCAGCCCTTTTCCGAGCTAATGTCAAGGTCAAGCTGTTCGGGGGTTGTTCCAAGGTTGAGTAAGCGAACCGGAATGAAAAGATCCGCGCCCGCTTCCGCCCGGATCAGTGGAAGCGATTTCCATTTAAGGTGGCGAACGGCTTTGACCTTCGTGCGCACAGTGTATTCTTTTTCCTTATTATCTCCACTTAAAAAAAGGTGTAGCTGGTCCTCGGTTCCCGCCGTCACCGACGACGGAACCAGGAGCGAACAAACGACGTACTCTTCGCCGCCCGGCGCTAACACAAGCTCTTCCGTTGGGCCGAGGAGGGGCCAGCCTTGCGTGGAAACTGCTCTTGCTTTAAGGGTGATGGCTTTTGCCGTCCGATTCACAACCCGAAAAATATAGGTGGCGGCCTCATCGGGTTCAACCTCTTGTTCTTGGGGCAAAGTAACAAAGATACCGGCCGCGAAAAGGGACTCTTCGGCAGCGTATACGCCAAGGGAGAAAAGACCAACGATCAGCGGGAGCAGGCCGGAGAATAGAAGAAAAAGGATATGGTAACGGCGAACCAATTTACGTTCCAAAATACCCCACCTTCCCTTAGGGCTCACTCATTACAACGGAAGCCAATTCTGTACAGTTTAATTCAAGAATTATCTGGAAAACCCTTCATTTTACCGCGAATTAATTAAAAAAATGAGTACATAAAGGGCGGACCGGCCTAGGTCGTAATGAGTTTAAAGGCAACCAAAATAGGGGAGAATGAAAAGGAGAAAAAAAGTAGTGAGGTGGCATCCGTATGACCGCCCGGTATAAGTTACTCTCCCTTTTTCTGGTCTTCTCTTTGCAAGGATGTAATCTCTGGGATTATTTGAACATCCCAGAACGGCAACCTACGGTCCCCCTAGGTAACCGCAGTGAGGCGCGGGAACTATTGCATTCCTTTATGAATGCCCGGTTAGCTGATGAGAATGAAGACAAACTCCGCGCGTATTTGACCGATGAAGCATGGAATGACTACCAAGGTGCGGACTTAACCTTACGGGCGAAACCAAATCAGGAGTTTGTCGGGTACAAAATAATGGAAGAGTCGGATCTCACCGAAGGACGTTACGCCTTTACAACAAGCCTGCAGATGTTTGACCGTAGCCAACCATATGGAACGAACATCACCGAGGATCTGATTGTCAGTTTTAGCGCCGACGAGTACCGGATCGCTTCGGCACGTCTTTTGAAAACAGTTGAAGTGCGGGGGGTCGGTACCGACCTGATCTGGGTGCGCCGTGAAAAAGAGGAGACGAACGAAGTTAAACTCTTTAATCTCCAAGAATTTCCCCCGCGCCTGACGCCACTGGGCGGAACGACGGAACTGGAGGCGGGGCGCGCCGGTTATGCCGCGGTGATCTTAAACCCGGAGAGCCAGCGGGTTGCTTTTGGGACGACCGGGACCCACGGAGCCTTAGCCGTCTTGAAATGGGCCGGCGAAACACCTAGCCCGGAACAGGTTACCCTGGAACCACTGGACCTTTTTTACGGACAACACACAATTCTACAGGCATTTTCCCCGGACGCCCGGTATTTAGCGGTGGAAATTCGTAGTACCGCCGGAACGGACCGGGTCGAAGTTTACCAGGTTGACGAGAAAAACCGGCTTAACTTCCATCTCGAACAGGCTTTTCCAGCGGGTGAGTATCATGTGTCTTTTCGACAGTGGGAACCGGATAGTAAAGCATTCCTTATCCGGGTTAGTGCGGGTGTCCAAAGGACCGGTGATGAGGCGAAGATGGGTACTTGGCGGATCAATGTCCAAACTGGCGAACGGGAAAAGGTGGTTGGCGGGTAAAGGTTGGAAAAGTTGTGATTTGCGATAAAGACCAGGGCCCAAGCGGTGGCCGCCTCCATTGGTTGGATCTCCTGTTAGGATTGGCTCTCCTGGTTTTGGTCGGGCGGGCGGTGCTTCAAGCTTGGCCCCGGGTTGACCCCAAAATGTTGAAAACAGTCCGGCTGGAGGTGGCGGTTGACGATTTGGCGGCGGAACTGGCCGCGCAGATTGCGACGGGCCAGTGGGTGAAGGATGGAACAACCGGTGAATTTATGGGGAAGATCATCAAGAAAACCACAAATTCCGGGTTTGTCCCGGCGGAACATGGATTGGGGGAAGCGAGTCCACCAAGGGACTTGCCCGCACCAGGGCTGGTTTTGGTTTTGGAACGGGAGGGTAAGATCGTGGAGCGCGAAGGGATCTTCTTTGGCCGGGAGACCGTCCGGTCCGGGCAACAGCGGAACTTCCACACTTTTTATGTGGAATTTACCGGCACGATCAACCGGATTGTTGTGGTTAAGGAGTGAGTAAGGTAGCGCGCCGGGTTTTCGCCCATTGGCCTCGCTTCTTCTTTTTCACTTTCCTTTTGGTCCTTTTGCGGCCGCAAGATCCGCTGCATTATCTTTTTTTTCTTTTGGGCTTCTTCGTCCCCTTATCCCACCGGGGACAGTTAAGACCGCTTTACCTCTGGTTAGGCTGGTCTTTTTTTTCCGCCCTCTGTGCTTCCGAACCTTCTTCCGCCTTGGTGGCTTGGGGTGAAGAGTGTGTCGTGGCTGGTGCCGGCTTTGCCGCCGGTCTTTATGGGCGCCAAGATCGGCGGTGGTTGTGGGCCTTGCAAGTTGCGGGTTGGCTTATGGGCGGGATGATCCTGATCCAAGCGGCGGCCGCCCCTCCGTTTCCGCGGGGCTGGGTTGCCCACGCGGAACGGGGTGTGCTCCCTTTTCGTGTTACCGGACTTTGGAACAACCCGAACGGCACCGGGTTATTCTTGGCTTATCTACTCCCCCTTTTTTTGGGTGGTATGGAAGAAAAGCCGGCGCGGGGTGGAAAGATCAAGGCCTACATGCCCATGGCGCTAACCGGTTTGACAGTGACCGCTTTGCTTTTTACTTACGCCCGGACCGCCTGGTTGGCTGCCCTTATCGCCCTCATTATTTACTGGGGACCCCGGGAACGGGTGAAGCTTCGCAGATTGATCGTAATTCTTCTTCTGCTGGTTGGCTTTTTTCCGTCGGTGGCGGGACGGATTGGACCCAACGCGCTCACCAGTGGAACGGTGGATTATCGTTTCACAATTTGGCAGGAAACCTGGCGCTTGGTGCAGAAATATCCCCTGACGGGGGGCGGTGAAAAGGAGCTCCGGGCGTCTTTACGGCCTTTGCGGGTTGACCACGCCCATAACCACTACCTCCAGATTACGGCGGAGAAGGGGATACCTGCTTTCTTCCTTTTTGGTTGGTTGCTTTTCCGGTTCCGCCAAGCCGCCTGTCGTTCGGGGGGAGTAGGCCAAGACAGCCGGCTCCTGCGGGGAGTAGCAGCCGCCTTCGGCGGTCAACTGGTTGCCGGATTAGCCGAGAGCATCTGGGCGGTTCCACTCGGCTCTTTTTTATTCTGGTTCGCCTTCGCGTTGGTGACCGCCGAACGAAAGCCGGTGGTTGCCGCCGAAGGGGAGACTGGAAAGGCTCCTGTTAAGTGGCAGCCGGGGTGAGCATTGGGGGGAGAATTATGCCGCGGGTTTTTCTTTTTGGCTATTATGGCTATGGTAATCTTGGGGACGAACTTTTATGCGATTATTACGTCAGGCTCTTTCGCCAATATTTCCCCGGTCTTGAACTGGTGGTGTTGTCAGCGAGCAAACAGCTTAGTCCCGAGAACAGCAGTGCACCTTTTACGGTCGCGAGTCGTTGGAACTTTCGGCGACTGGGACGGATGATGTCCCCGGGGGATCTTTTGGTTGGGGGCGGGGGTAGTATCTTTCAAGATGTAACCAGCAAGCGGAGTCTCTTATATTATCTGACTCTTTTGCGTTTAGCGCGTTGGCGGGGGGTCTCGATCATCCTGACCGGTCAGGGGATCGGTCCTTTGTCCGCTTGGGGGCGGAAGGCAGCCCGTCCGGTTTTAAACTTGGCAGGGGCAATTGCCTGCCGGGACCAGAGATCCTTACTAACGTTGGCGGCGATGGAAGTAAACGCGCCCCAGCTTTACTTGGGGGTTGATCCTTTATGGGACTATCCGCTCCCCCCTCCGCGGTTGGCCGTGGCGGCGCGGGGGCAGCGCAAGCCGATGATCGGCTATATTTTACGGTCGGGGGGAAGCAGGGAACAAAAACATCTGCTCCTAACCTTAAGATCTCTTTTTGCTAATTTACAGCTCATAACTTTATCACCCGCCGATGACGAAGAGGCGCACAAGCTCGTTGACGAGCTCGCACTCGGGTCGCCCTGGTGTATCCGGGATCCGGAGGAGTTCTGTCTTTTGGCACCCGAGCTTACCTTAGTACTTAGTGAACGTTTGCACGGGCTGTTACTGGCCGCCCGTTGCCGGATCCCCGGGATTGGACTTGGTCAGGACCCGAAGCTCCACGCTTTTTGCCGCCAGATGGACTGGACTTGCTGGGGGTGGCGGGATCCTTCCTTACTAATGGGGGTTTGCACCCTGATCAAAAAGATGATTGCGGATCCGGTTTCCGCTTACCAAAAGGTACAGCAGCAGGCCAAGATCATGGAGCAAAAAGGAGAGGAGGATCGGCGGTGGTTCATCAACCAGGTGCAGACGGTGCTTTCGGGCAGGTAGGGGTGTTGGGGATTCCGGTCGATCCGGTTTCTCTGGAAGTAGCGGTGGACCGTTTATCATCAGCCCTTGCTGGTGGGGAACGGTTAAGAGTGGTTACGTTGAATCCGGAGATGGTGATGGCCGGACTGGCCGATCCTGTGCTCCAAAAAGCACTCCGCGGGGCCGATCTGGTTGTCCCCGATGGGATCGGAATTGTTTGGGCGTTGCGGCGGCAGGGCTGGCGTCAGCAAAAGCGAGTGACCGGGGTTGATCTGGTTGAAACATTGCTTACGCGGGAGCAACCTCCGCGGTTACGTCTGTTTTTACTCGGTGGTGAGCCGGGCGTTGGGGAAAAAGCGGCGGCCAAGATCGAGCAGCGTTGGCCCGGGCTATCCGTGGCCGGGGTCGTCCACGGTTTTTTTGCTCCGGAAGAGAATGCAAAGATCGTGACGCTAATCAACCAAGCCCGCGTCGATCTACTCTTGGTCGGGATGGGGGTGCCCCGTCAGGAAATATGGCTCGATCAGCATTGGTCTGACCTGGCGGTTTCAGTAGGGATCGGCGTCGGTGGACTCCTTGACCTTTGGGCCGGCCGGAGTAAAAGGGCGCCTGCTCTGTTTAGGAACACCGGCTTGGAATGGGCTTACCGGGCGTGGCGGGAACCGGCCCGGAGGCAGCGGTTGCGGGTTTTGCCCTCTTTTATCCGTATGGTCCGTGCCGAACAACCGAAGAATAAGAAGGATTGATGGGGAGGAACACCGATGAGACAGTGGAAGGGGAATGGCAATCGCCTCAAAAGAGGGATCATTGATTACCTAGGGATTTTTATCGGGGTCAATCTGACCGCCCTTGGTTTGGTCTGGTTTTTGATTCCAAATAAAATTGCCGCCGGTGGGGTCAGCGGGCTGGCGACAATCCTGTATTATCTGTGGCGATGGCCGGTTGGGGTGGTTATTCTTCTGGTGAATATCCCCCTCTTTTTGGCCTGCCTTTTGGTCTTTGGGCCTAGTTTTGGCGTGAAGACCGTCTTCGGCACGGTCTTGCTGGCCGTGGTGGTTGAGTACTGGGGGACGATTGTCCATCCGTTAACCCTCGACCCCCTCCTGGGTTCCTTGTGGGGGGGAGTTTTAGCCGGCGCGGGGGTTGGGATCGCTCTGCGCTACCATGGAACAACCGGCGGGACTGATCTTGCCGCCAAGCTTCTGGCCCGTTTTACCAGTTTGTCAATGGGGCAAGCAGTCTTGGTGCTCGATGGTTTAGTGATCGCCCTGGCCGGTTTGGTCTTTAAATCGGTGGATCTAATGCTTTACGCCTTGATCTCAATTGTAGTTTCTGGTAAAATTATAGATGGGGTATTAGATGGATTTAACTATTCAAAAGGGGTTTACATCATCTCCGACCAGTCGGAACGGATCGCCCAAAGGGTATTAAACGAACTGAACCGGGGGGTAACTAGTCTGTCGGGGCGCGGCGTCTATTCGGGGCAAGCCCGCGAGGTTCTCCTCTGTGTGATTGGGCGGACGGAAGAGATGCGTCTGAAACGCTTGGTGCAAGAG